>CAZDDA010000435.1:0-2633 GCA_964504085.1 uncultured Thermotogae bacterium
ACGGCGGCACCAAGCACAACATCATCGGCGACGAGTGCCGTCTCGAGCTGACGGTGAGGTCGTACAGCGACGCGGCGAGAGACCACGTTATGAACAGCGCTATGAAGATCCAGCTCAGGTCCACGAAGACCTCGAACCCGAACGCCTGGAAGATCTTGAGCTTCTTTCCGAACATCAGAACTCGGGACAAAACGCCAAAACCGGACAACACTATCCGACACTGAAGGTGAGTTTTCCAGGAAAAAGCTCAGTCTGGTGGCCCACTGAGTTCGCGTGTCGACAGATCTCTCTGAGCGCTTCTCCCTCTTGTCCTTTCAATCGCTGAACGAAAATAACTTGCGTCTGCTCCCCTCCATATTCAATCGTCGTCATCAGGCGAAGTATCTTCAGGACCAACTGATGCACATCTCGGTTGTTCCGATAAATCGGTCCGGCTATCTCAACCATGTCTTGCCGCAGGTTGTACGCAACAAGATTCAACAAGTCGAAGTACTTCTTCTTCTCATTCGATAGCCGCATCAGCCCGTTGTCCTTGATGTAGTCAATCCTCGGTATCTCCTTGGGCAAGTATTCAAGCCGCTCGACGATCTCCTCCAGCCGCTTCTCTATCCCATCCAACCGCTCTTTCTGCTGCTTCGTGGGCTTCACCGTCTTTCCGCTTTCCTTCTCTCTCTGCGCAATCCTACCCAGCGTCAGATTCCGCTTGTTCTGCAGCTTCCGCTTCTCCTCCTGCAGCTTGCGGTACGCGGGGTTCTCCATCATCCGATTCTCATCAATTCCCTCACGCTCGAAGTATTCCCGCTCGTACTCGTCTTTGCCGTAGCTGTGGATCTTGTCCAGTCCATCTATCACCAGTTCCTTGAATACGTTCTCCTGAGCTCCCCATCGACGCGTCAGCATCAACAGCACTTCCTCCCCACTCGCCTCCTTCATGTTCGTTATCGCAGGTGAGACTTTCCGCCCCTTCCTCAGAAACACGATCCGCCGGTAGCCTCTTCCGCTTTCATCCCCCGGCTCTATCACCTGCTCTTTCCACTGCCGGCTCACGTACTCCGGCTCGCCATAGGTGTTGCCCGCGTGAGGCACCTCCACCTCTCGCCATTTACCCGCCTGGGGTATCGCCACCTTTCCCTCATACCAGCAGATGAAATCCGCTTTCCCCTCTATCCTCTGGAAGCTCTCCCAGCCAAAACCCCCTCTGTCAAAGATCACCACCGGCCTCTCCACCGCCGCCTCTTCGATCAAGAAATCCACGATCTTCTCGATATTCACCCTAAAATCGTCAAATCCATCGGAGAGAACCTCATAAATCGGCCTCCCCGAAGCCGTATTCACCACATACGCCGTCCGTCCCCGCTCCGCCAACCGCCTCTGAGGGTTGTAACCATAGAGGATGCTCTCGCCCCCCGTGTACGGCATGAAATGCCCGTCTATGTAGAACGCCCCCTCATAGCCCCACACATCCAGACACTTAAGCGCATACGCGGTTTTCATCCCCTCCACACCGCGCTCTATCTCCTCGCCCGCCTCCGCCATCACTCGCCGCACCGTCTTAAGCGAAGGCAAACGCCGCCGGCCAATCAACCCGCCCATCATCTCATCATCGTAGTGCTTGATGTTCTCCTCTACTTTCAGCAGCCGCGCACCCAGCAACAACAGCAGGCTCAAAACGCATTCCTTGAATCCGTATCTGCCTCCCCGCGAGCTCACCCCGTCAACAAGTACCTCTTCAACACGGTAGCTCTGAAGCAGCGGTAGCGCTATCAACGCTCCCCCATGCTTCACCACTCCCGGCTTCTCGGCGGATCGCTCGGCTTCGGCCCCATGGACCGTCTCCGCCCCCTCGCTCACCCCCCGCAGCTCCTCCCTCTCCTTCCTCTCTTTGACAGCCCTCCGGATTGCCTCCCTCGATACCTCCACCCCGTAGAGCTTCTTCACTTCCTCAGCAATCTTGTTCCTGAACTTTCGCCACCCCCTCAGATTCTTGTACAGCGCATAGATGTAATCCTTCACCGCCTCGGTGAGCTTCGACTCCGGCCCCTTCTGAAGATTCACCAGCGCCGTGATGCCCCCTTCTTCATAGGTCTCTTGCCAGAAGTAAAGCGAAGAGCGGTGCACATCGAAAACACGGGATATCTCAGACTTATTCACTTCCATGTTCATCAGCTGTACGACAATCACCCGTTTGGCCGCCGCATCGTCTTTGCGAAAACTCGAAAACTCGTGAAACCCGTAGCTCACTCGGTAGTAGTCATCCTCGACCCTTACCTCGAGTACATTCGTCTTGTCCAACAATAATCCCTGCGCCATGTCCATCGCTCCTATCGCTCACCATAGCGCAGATAAATTGACGCGTCAAGACATTCCGTCGGTTTTCTTATGCCACCAAATTCCTATTGTCCTGAGTTCTGGAGTTGAGGAAAGCGCGAAGAAAGAGGCGATTTCTCAAACTAAGGGATTGAAATTTCCGGTGGTCTTAAAGGTAATGTCGCCCGACGTTATTCATAAGAGCGATTCTGGCGGTGTCAAGTTGGGGCTGAGCAATATGGCCCAGGTGGGCAAGGCTTACGGCGAAATCCGCAAGGCTGTCAAGCAGCACTGCCCGTTTATTGAAATATTTATCCAGTTTTCGC
>CAZDDA010000436.1:0-2632 GCA_964504085.1 uncultured Thermotogae bacterium
TTGCCGATGGGTTACGTGCGTTTGTCAACCCGAACGGTGATGAGAATATGTTTACCTGGAAAACGCTGGATGAGGACTTGCAGCACCCGGTTCCTGCGCTGAGAAGCATTGCGGAACTGCCCGGCGCTGTACTGGACGAAAACAACGAACCACATGGAGGTTCTGTCATTTTCATGCACGACTTCCATGAGTTTTTGAGAGAAGTTGATGTCCAAAGGTGTCTGTTGAACATGAAGGATCACCTGAAAAACACGGGAAAGATGATAGTGTTCCTAAGCCACGGTGTTGAAATACCGCTCGCTGTTCAGGACTCGATCAAAATTCTTGAGTTTAACCTGCCCGATGAAGCCGAACTGTCTGCATTGCTGTCAAAGTTCTGTAATGATTACGGTCTTGGTGTCCATGGGAACCACATCGTTGACGCCATGAAAGGCTTGACGCTGGAAGGCGCTGAGAACGCCATGGCGCTCAGTCTGGCTGAAACAGGTACTTTGGCCTATGAAGTTATTTTGGACGCAAAGGCGACCATGTTACAGGCCACAGGGTACTTGCAGATGATGGACTACCGGGAAACTTTCGACGACCTGTACGGGTTGGAGTACATCAAAGAGTATGCGCCGGCGTGTATTGACAGTGGAAAGGGCGAAGGCATCTTGCTGTACGGGTATCCGGGAACGGGTAAGAGCCATTTTTCCAAGGCGCTTGCACACTATTGTAAACTTCCGTGCTTATCCCTGGATATGTCGGCATTGAGAGGTAGCCTGGTGGGTGAAACGGAGACCAATACCAGGGACGCTTTTGGAAGGATCGAAGCGTTCGGGAAATCCGTGGTGTTCGTGGATGAGATGGGAAAGTCTTTCGTTGGCATGGAGTCCAGCGGACAAACCGACGGTGGTGTCAATAACCGGGTTGGACAGTTCTTCCTGAAATACTGGGAGGACCGTGAACCGGGAGCCTACTATGTTGGGACTACCAATGAGCTTGAACCTTTCCTGGAGTGGAGCGGTGGCGCCATGATGTCAAGGTTCGATGCAATCTTTTTCCTGGACATGCCGACACCTTCGGAGTGTAAGGGGATCGCCAAAATCTGGAGCGAGAAAGTCGGCGTGGACATCCCTGGGAACCTTGACTTTGACGGATGGACTGGAAGGGACATTAAGAAACTTGCGCATACCATGGACATGATGGGTGTATGCGCTGAAAAGGCGCTGAGCTTTATCGTCCCGACAGCTAAGAGGTTGGGCACCGGGATGGCCGCAATTAGGAAACAAGCTCAGAATGTTTGTATTCCTGCCAGCAAAAGCGAGATAGCGTACAGCGTCAGAAAGATCAAGGTGGCGAAATGATGACGGTATACAATACGGCAGAAGACTATCCACCAGATGTTCAGGATGCCCTATGGTATCTTGGTGAGTTGGTTGAGTCCGTTGAAATTCTTGCAAAGCGGAAGGGGCATCAATTACCCCAGTGTTTTCCGCACGCAAAACGGGCATGGATGACCTATTTCGTAAATGCTGCACGGAGGGATGAGGGGAAAAATCAATGAACTTCCCACATAAATGCACCCGCTGCGGGTTCTGCTGCTTAGGCGAGACTTGCCCGGTGGGACGGATGGTGTACGGTATCGGGAAATTCGATCCTTGCCCCGCCTTGACGTTTTACGGTGACGTTGCTGAATGTCACGCCCCTGCGGGGATGGTGCCGTTCGGTGACGGCTGCTGTATCAAGGCCAGGGTTTACCGGCAAGGGGTTGAGTATGACTTTGCTGCTCTGCCACATGATTGGAAATTGAAAGCTGTTCAACAAATGATTAGGAGGAGGGCTGCATGAAACTCACAATACAGATAACAGATAGCGGTATTAACAATGCCGAAGGTGTTTTCTATTGCCTTGAGGCAATCAGGCAATGTCTTGAAGCCGGGATTGCGTCTGAGAAAACAGAAACACCCACAGGCTCATGGGAATACGTAACTGAGGAGGAAATGTCATGAAAAAATACATCGTATTCGCGTATGATGATTACTACCCGCAAGGAGGGTTAAATGATATTCACGGATCGTTCGAGACATTGGAAGAAGCTGTTGAAGCATCTTCCAAAATTGACAGTCGACATGGAATCGTTGAAATTGTTGACCGTGATACATGGGAGATCATAGAGGAGGGATCATGAAAAAAATTGAAATCCTGTTCGGCCCGGATGGTGAGATCGAGATCGAAGCCATTGGGTACAAAGGGAAGGGCTGCAAGGAAGCCACGAAGTTCCTTGAGCAAGCCCTTGGGACGGAGAAGGACACCAAACAGAAGGCCGAGTGGTTCATGAGGAACGCTCAGGCGATCCAGAGGGAGAAAAGCTATGGGTACAACCCTGCGAAATTGTGTGGATAAATTTTCACCTGCTCCTTGGTATGTCTACAATGATCACCTTGAACTTAACCCTGAATACTGTTCAGGACCGCCTGTAGTTTGCGGCTACGGCCCAGACAAAGATCCAGAAGCGTGCTCTTTTGATATAGCTGAAGTGATGGTAAACAATGACGAATGGGTTGAGAATGCCAGGTTAATCGCCGCCGCACCGCAACTTTATGCCGCCTGTGTAGACGTGCTGAATGAACTCGAATGTAACTGCGGTGAT
>CAZDDA010000437.1:0-2628 GCA_964504085.1 uncultured Thermotogae bacterium
ACATAGCTCTCTCGTGTTCGGTACGTTTTCGCAGCCAATCCTTCTCCGTCAAGTGGAGTTCCCTGACTTGCTCCTGCGGGAACCTGCGAAGACGTAGCCTTCACAACGAGGCTGTCTCCTTCCACAATATCGAGTGTACAAATCGGAAAGGAGAGAATCTCCTCTGCGGCTTCAACGGTAATCTGGTAGACAGCGTCCTCGAATTCGCAGGCTACGATCCGATAAGCAGCGTCGTGAAGCCGTTCCACTCTTCGCGCAAATTCCTCCAGGCGCTTCTCAGTTTGCATGTGCTCCGTGATGTCCTCTCCTGAGCTGAGGGTGCCGATGATGTTTCCGGCCTCATCCCTCAAGACGGAATTGCGCCAGGCGATGACCCTCTCCTCACCGTGCTTGGTCAGGATCGGGTTTTCGAATCGCTGAGCAGCTTCAGTCGCCCCGGACATCACCCGTGCGAACCGACCCCTTACTTCATCTCGAATTCGCGTGGGAAGGAACTTGTCGAACCAATTCTCGCCGATGACCTCATCCTGGCCGTAGCCCAAGACCTCGCAACCCCTGCGATTGATAACGTCAACCGTTTGATCCGCATTGATAACGACAATGATGGTCCCTGCGACATCCAGATACTGTTGTGCCTTATCTTTATCTTTGAGCAACGCCTCCCACGCCTGTTCACGTTCGCTCTCCACCTGCTCCAGTACAGATACCCGGCGCTGCAGGAGTATCATTTCATTCAACAGCTGCTCGCGTGATTGGTCTTTCGCATCCATATCAAGAAACTCCCGTCTCCCAAAGAGATGTAAATTTACTTCCACTATGAGATCCGCGCAACCACAACACGAGTGTAAACGATTATGGTCTGTTTGCCAGTCCGTTGTTTTATGAAGAAAAGCGGTTCTATTATGTCGTTTGAGGAACTAGATACTCCGCACGCTGAGAAAACGGGATATTGCCATTGGCGCCTAGCATCAGGTATAATCGGGTTATGAAACGCGTATTTCTGTTTATGCTGGTGGGTTTCTGCCTGCTTATGCTGATTGGCTGCACAGAAGGTGGCGGAGGGGCGTTCTTCTAGACTGGAGATATAGGCCACCTTCATCCTCAACCGGTACCCCAAAATAGGACATCAGGCAAAAGGCCGATGATACTAGGCAAGTCATTGTTGGCTCACAGGGTCTTGATACCTGCCCCACAGTCCTTGCCAATCTATTCACACGATCCATTTCTAGGCGATTGAGCGACTCTCTTTGTGGAACTGCCGGCTTCCGTTCTTCAATCGACAGGACTTGTTGGGGTTGATTCCGGATGCTTGGTTACTCTGAGTACCGTTGGCCTGGTTTCGACAGCCCCAAAACGGGTGAGCACCGCCGCACCGAATCCAAGTAGTGTAATGACTACGGTGAGTATTTCACCGAAAAACGGAATCATGCGGACAAGGCAGATGATGAGCGTGGCCGCGAGAAAGACAGGTCCTCCCTGCTGAACGGGCAGCCGAACGCCGCGGGTGAGGACTTCCTCAACAAACGCACTTGCTGAAACAAACCCAAAGAACCCCGCGATCACATACACTGCCACGAGCAATGGGATCAGAATCGCACCAACGCCACTGACAAGCAGCAACGCAGCCAGTGGCCCGGCAACGACCAGTGCTGCCAGACCGATGCCTGCCGTAACCCAGAACCTGCGCGTGGCGGTCTGAACCATGAGCGCAACAGGCTTTCGGAAGAAATGCAGAGTCAAATAGCCGAAAACAACCAGCACAAGCCAGCTGACGACGAATCCGGCCCAGCTTCGCCCCCAGACGAAGTGCCAAAAGGACCAACCGCCACGTTCCCAGACAGCGGAAGTCTGCTCTTCCCAGTAGGTCTGATCCCTCACGCGACCACCCACGTGAGCACCCGGTGAGCGATGAATCGTACCGCCAAACGCCAGCACGTCCTCGCCGATTGACGCACCGTCCAGAAGCCACACATCTCCCCCAATCGCGATGACGTCCTCTTCAACGGTTCCGCTCACCGTGAGCTTGCCCCCCACAACAAGAGCGTCCCCGGTGACAGTACCCTCAACGGTCACATCACTTCCCACGGTCACAAGCCCGGTTGCAATCGTGTCCCCTGAGACCGCTCGGTGATCCCCAAGCCCAAAGACAAAGCCAATTGATTCTGAGCCCCCGGCCTCCTGGGCCAGACAACCAAGACCGATGAACCCCACTGTCAACAGAAGCGAACCCACCAGCGAACACAAGATGCTCCGCATGTCCCCCTCCTTTCCAAATGACGGCACAGAGACAGCCGGCCTTTCGGCCTACTATAGCGGATTACACAAAGAGAGGAAAAAGGCAATGACCTGACGCATTCGCGCGAGTACGCAATTAGTGAACGTCCCGTACAGCCAGTCCGCTGAGGCTCACTGCAGCAGTTACTCTTGAAGACAACACGCCGCTACCGGCTCGCCAGTCCGCCTGCGATCTCGCCACCGTCGATGACGAACGTCTGTCCGGTGATGAATGCGGCCTCGTCCGAGGCGAGAAAGGCAAACAGCGCCGCCACTTCCTCCGGGCGTCCGACCCGCTGCAGAGGGACCTTGCTCGAAAAATCGCGCAGCATCTCCGGGGTGTATTCCGCTTCC
>CAZDDA010000438.1:0-2625 GCA_964504085.1 uncultured Thermotogae bacterium
GTGCAGCGATACATCATCAAGGGGATTACGAGCGGTGCAGTGAAATAGGCGAAACGCGAATCCGCTTCTTGGTCGTGACTCCCTTCTGCTTCGTCGCCTTCGGCCTCTGAAGTTCAGTTGCACTCAAGCGTTCAGCCTCGACGCCGCGTCACAGCGAACGACATCGTTGCGATACGATCCTTGCGATTTGGGCGATTCTCTTGTATGCCTATACGTATGAAGGGGGAACGGGTCATGAAGGTGGCGTACCCACAAGCAATGTAGGAAAAGGAGGACAGGCAGGAAAAACAGAATTGCAGGAGGTGGGTCTATGACGACCCTGAAGAACCCGGTTCGAAAAAAACGAGAATCCCTCAACCTGGGTGTGCAAGAATTAGCCGAACAGGCAGGGATCACCCTGGGGACTCTTCGAATGGTTGAAGGAGGGGCATACCTGCACCTAAGCCAACTGTTGGCCGACAGGCTTGCCAGCGTGTTCCCAGATGTCGCTCCAGAGCATCTGAAGGAAGAGTACACAGCCTGGCATCGCCGTATAGAAGTCGAGAGACAACAAAGATCCCAAAAAAGGAACCGATAACCGCCTCTTCTTAACCGACGAACAGGGCAAGCCGTTACAGGGAGGAATAGTGTTTCTAAGCAAGATCGTTTACGACAATCCTGTATGGACTTGGCTTCTCGCTGCAGCGGTGATTCTCGTTGTAGTGGTGATCCTCATCTTTTTGCGGCGCGTCGCGCATCGACGCCTGGTTGCATTTGCAAACCGGACGGTCACCAAAGTCGACGATCTGGTCGCAGACCTTCTCGGAAGAACCCGCTTCTGGTTTTTGACGGCCGTGTCGCTCTACGCCGGATCACTCGCGCTCACGCTTCCGCCCGTGGCAAACCGCGTCATCAGCACCATCGCGGTCCTTGCATTGCTGATTCAGGTGGGAATTTGGGCCACGGCTCTGGTCACATTCTGGATCTCCCGTTCCGTCAAACGGACGCTGGAAGAGGACGCCGCCACGGCCACATCGCTGGCCGCACTGGGGTTCATCATCAAGCTGGTCCTCTGGGCCGTCGTCCTGCTTCTCGCTTTAGACAACATGGGCGTGGACATCACCGCCCTGATCGCCGGCCTGGGCATCGGAGGGATTGCCGTTGCGCTCGCCTTTCAACACATCCTCAGCGATCTGTTCGCTTCTCTGTCTATCGTTATTGACAAACCTTTTGTGATCGGTGATTTCATCATTGTGGATGATTTGCTCGGCACGGTGGAGCGGATCGGGCTGAAGACGACGCGAGTTCGAAGCCTTTTCGGCGAGCAGCTCGTCTTTTCGAACAGCGATCTGCTCAACAGTCGCATTCGCAACTACAAACGCATGTTCGAGCGCCGCATCGTGTTCTCGATCGGCGTCACTTACCAGACGCCGTACGAAAAGCTTGCTGCCATTCCCGAAATGGTCCGCGAGATCGTCGAAGCTCAGGAGATGACCCGGTTCGACCGCACCCATTTCAAGGAATACGGTGATTTTGCACTGAAGTTCGAGATCGTTTACTACGTGCTAGTTCCCGACTACAACGTGTACATGGATATTCAACAGGCAATCAATCTGGCCGTATACGAACAATTCGAGAAGGAAGGAATCGATTTTGCCTATCCGACTCAGACGCTGTTCGTCAGCCCGCAACAGGCTTCGACGGCCCCGCCGCCAGGACAGACTGCCTGATGCCGCAACCCGGAAGAGGGCCGTTAGATGGCTAAGGGGTGCTGATGAATGTCCGAATACTGTTGATATTCTTTGCGGGCTTGGCAGCGCTGGTCGCCGTGCTTTGGTTGAACACGGGAAGCGAGGGTGAGCCCTCCTGGTTCATCGATGCCACTTCCCCAAAAGTAATCGGTGGGTACGGGGACAATCTTGCCTATACGGGGCAGAACGTACGCCCGGTTGAAGGAGCGCTAGAGCTTCGTCTTAATGCAACGCGGCAGATGGGGAAGATCACCGTGTCGTTGCAGACCAGTGAAGAAAGTGGGCCTTTACACGTGTCCGCCGAGGAGTCGTTCGACGGTGAGATCACCCTTGTCTCACAGATCGATTCTTCATCGACCGTGAACGAGGAGGTCTTCATCCACGGTGACACCGGACTCGGGGGACCGGAGCTGCCGCGCACCTACGCGACCGTGGCCGGCCGGAGCCGGTTCGACGTTTTCGTGGATGGTGCCCTTGTCCATGAGGATCTATTCGGCGAGTGGGCGCTGATCCAGGCGCTGCGCAAAAGCGACGGCGCGATCCGGAAAAGCGGACTGATCTACAGCCCGTTGCTCCGCGATAAGAGAGGGTTCGCCGATGTCGAGCAAAACGAGTTTCTTGTGTTCCTTCATTCCGGGGTGGAGGATTCCGAGAACCTACCCCCCTACGAAGTTGCACTACACGTTGTATTCACCGATGTGACGATCGAGATCGGTCCACTCAAGGAGCTAGGCACCTAAAGAGTCGCCCTCCGATTCTGTCTTTTCCTCCGCGGCCGCGTCCATCTCGAGCTGAACCTGTTGCTCGACCGGACCGGGCCGAGCGGCCTTCCGAAACGGCACAAAAGACAGAAGCCCTGGTTTGATCTGGAAGTAATCCGCCGCTTCGGCAATTG
>CAZDDA010000439.1:0-2619 GCA_964504085.1 uncultured Thermotogae bacterium
CACTATCCCCGCCGTACTCTCATTCCTCTCGGAGAGCTTCTTGACCAAGGCATTGGTCTCGGCAAGTTGTTCCTCGAGTAGCTTGATGCGGCGCTCGGAACTGGAAGATTCCTGGTCCAGCTCCCGGGCGATCTGCTGCTCGAGAGCCTCCTCCTCGCGCTGCTCTTCCTCGAGGTCTCCGCCCAGATAGGCGCTCTCCTCCACCACCGCTGCCGCCTCGGCCTCATGCTGTTGAAGTAGCTCTTCCATCTGGGCACCCCCCCCGTCATCGGGCGGGGGGGTGGATTGCTTTGCCACAAGTCACCTCTCTCGGTCTAGTGTTCTGTCATCTCGAAGGCGATCAGGAGATTCCGCCCGCCAGCCGTCTGATGGTCTGCCGGAATGGCGACTCCTGCCGCGGCAATGTGCCCAGCCGCTGCCGCAGTCCCCTGATGGTCGATGTGTTTCGGATCGCTATCGGTGGTCTCAGCGGTCGAAATCAGGTTGCCGCCATCGAAAGCGTTGAGACTCGCCGTGTCACGAGTGATGACCCCCGTGCTCCCGGTGATGAGCAACCCCAGGGCCTCGGCCCAGCTCGAGAAGCGGTCGCTGTTACACCAGATCCAAATGTTTGGATTGGTCCCACCATGGTTCTGGATCAGAACCGCCAGTGCCGGGGCAAAACCCAACTCCACGTTGACGATCCCCGCGGCACTAGTTTTCGAGATGAACTCGACAATCTTCATGTTCACCATGATTTTTTCTCCCCGTCCAGTCTGAGGTCGCCCCACTTATGGAGCGAGCAGACCCGCCGTGACCTCAATACGCGCCATGTAGGTTTCCTCGAGTCGCGCACGCGCGCCAGTGTGTTTCCAGCCACTGGTGGCGATCTGCGAGAGCGGGTCGCCCGACCCTGCGGAACCCAACGGCTTGATGATGTTCTGCAAGGACTGACCATCCAGGGGGACAGATGCGATCGCGTTCCGGCCGAACACCAAAATGCTGTACACGTCCGCGTCCGAACCGGTGTACTTCACGTCCCCGGAATAGTTCCCGCCACCACCAGGCCAGTACTTGGCCTGCGTCGAAGAGAGGAACCGGATGTTCTTGTAGGCTCCGACCTCGCCCTCGAGCAGTGGCCCGGTTGAGGAGTACTCCTCCGCGCTGATGAACCCGGTAAGGGTCTGAAGGGTGAAGATCACATCCGGATGCGTGATCGCCCAGAACGCCGGCCGAATCGGAAAGGTGGAAACCTTCACAGTGCCGGTGATCATCTCGGTGAACATCTTCGCATTCTGGCCCAGGAGATACCTCGTCGCCCGGTCCAAAATGTCAGTGTCCACCTTGTGGGCAACGCCCAGGACGTTTGCGCGCGCTGCAACCCCACCACCGTAGAACACGGTAGTGCCAGCCGCCGCCACGTCGCGAAGGAGCGCGTCCAGCGTCTGACCCGCCTGCTCGCCCAACAGCATGTTGGCGTCTTGCAGGATCGGGTGCTCGATCGTCACCTGAGTCAGATCGCTCAGCGTGACATAATCCCCCCACTGCTGGATGGTCGCCGTGATATCGCTCTTTGCGAGCTGTTTCCCGGCCGGTGGCGTTCCTTCCACCAAGGGGGTGGTAGCCAGCGCCAGGGCCGTAAGCTTCCGGAACACAATCGTGTTGCCAGATCTCGACTTCAACGGCCGGCGTTGTGCCACCCTCCCGTGCTGAAGATACGGAACGGCCCGGTCCAACAGCTTCCGATCAAACCAGCTAGAAACCGCCGCCGGAACGATCGTGGTACTCGTTAGTACGCCCATACTGAAACCTCCTCCGCTACATACCAGCTATCTGCTGGTCGAGTTTCCGGAATTCATCGTCGCTGAGACTCCAGATGGCTTTGGGGTCCAGCTTCTTCTTGATCGCCGCGCCAGGATTCCCAGCGCGCACGATCTGCTTTGCCTGTTGACGCTGCGCGTTACCGATGCGCTCAGTTACATCCCTGGCCGCAGCATTTTTTGCGTTGAGGCCGTCCCACATCGCGCGCATTGCCGGGACGAACTCCCCGCCCATCTTCTCAGCGGCCTCCTTCACAAACCCCACCAGGTATTCGGCAAGGGCCGGATTTTCCGGAACCGCGTTCAGAACCGCTTGCTGCAAATGCGGGTTCTCCCGGTACATCGGCTCGAGGTGCTTGGCTCGCAGATAGTCGAAATTGCGATTCGGCCCACCCATCGCTTGGTCGGTGGCGATCGTACGCATGCTCTGCTCGGAGGTCCCGCGCTTTGTCTCGAATGCAGTTGCGGCCTGAACCTGGGCCATGTTCTGCTGATTCTGCCAGTTGATGAAATCGAAAAGATCCGCCACGGTAGTGTTAGGATCAGTCTTCAATTGCTCGAGGGTCTTGGGCGGAGGTGGCCCGTTTTGCCTCATCGCCTGCTGTTGGGCGATCAAGGGGGCCAGCGATCCAAGGGTTTGCTGAAACTGGCGCTCGAGCGCCATGTTCCGCTCTTGCAGATTGATGAACTGCTGCTCGAGAGTTGGGGCTTGCGGAGATGAAGGCAGATCGGATTGGGGGGCCGGTGCCGCCTCCACCTCCTCGTCCCCTGGGAGGGTGTCGCCTTCCGGCGACTGGTCGATCTCGTACTCGACGGTAGG
>CAZDDA010000440.1:0-2617 GCA_964504085.1 uncultured Thermotogae bacterium
GGAGTGCTTGTAGGGGCGCAATTCATTGCGCCCAGCAATACCTTTGGAGTGCGAAGGCTTGCCTTCGCCATTGCGGTGGCAAGCCACCACACTCCAAAAGTTACCCACACCGGCCTAAAGACCGGTGCTGTGCGCCTGTGAGCGTACACGATCAGAGTGGTGAAAGTCCACTTCAGGTCAGCGCTTTGGACCTGTAACCGAATGTAACTGCGTCGCCGTGAGGCGGGGTGGGGAGCAACAGGAGGTGAACGACCAGTCCGTAGGATGACGAACTCGATTCGGCCGGGCATGCACGGCGAGCCCCCAGCATAAGGGTGAAGCCTAGACCCACAGTTAATGGGAGACCTGTCGAGCTGAGAAAAGCGTGCGAAAGCGACGACAGTTGGTGATGCAAGGTATTTGGAGACGGAATGGTCAGGAAGGTCGGGTACGTAAAGCAGGGAGACCTGTCCGGGACAAGATCGGTGTTCATGCTCGAAGAGCCGAAGAGCCGCCCGGTCAGGAGTCAGAGCGTCCATAGTAGCGTTGAAGCGGGGTAATGCCCGTGGAGCCAAGGGACGCAGGAAGGTGAATGCGTTGAAGAACGGATCGATGGAAACCCCACCCGCGGGAGTGCCCGCTAGGGCTACGCAAGCGGGAGAAAACCTACGCGCCCTATGGCCGTGGGTCGAACCGACGATCTGGACGGATCGCATGCTGACCGCTCTCGCGAAGGGAGTGAAAGGAGGAGTATGGTTCAGTCTGATTGACAAGGTCTATCGCCCGAGCACCCTTGAAAGGGCGTGGAGCAAGGTCCGCGCCAAGCGACGCAAGGGTGGGAAGGCGAGCATCGCGAAGTTCGAAGCCGAGGCCACTCGGGAGCTCGAGTACTTGCACGAGCAACTTCGAACGGACAGTTACCGTCCCGATCCGATCAGACGGGTCTGGATCGACAAGCCCGGAACGCGGGAGAAGCGCCCACTGGGAATATCGGTGGTGCGCGATCGAGTCGCCCAAACGGCCCTCAAGCTGGCGATCGAACCGATCTTCGAGTGGGAATTTGCCCCTCGCAGTTATGGATTCCGACCCGGTCGAGGCTGTCAGGACGCCCTGTGCCAAGTGGACCGGCTGCTGAAGGCCGGATACACCTGGGTAGTCGATGCCGATCTGAAAGGTTACTTCGACAGCATCCCGCACGATCGTCTGATGGACGAGGTGCGCCAACGCATCGCCGACAGTCGAGTGCTGGAACTGATCGAAGGCTATCTGAAACAGGACGTGCTGGAAGAGCTGAAGCTCTGGACGCCGGAAGAGGGTACACCGCAAGGGGCAGTGATCAGTCCCTTGCTGGCCAACATCTACCTCCATCCGGTGGATGTGGCCGTGGCCGAGGCGGGGTACGAGATGGTGCGCTACGCGGACGATTTCGTGATCCTCTGCCGCACCCCAGCGGAGGCGGAACAAGCCCTCGCACTGGTCTCCAACTTGACATCCGAACGAGGACTAACCCTTCACCCCGAGAAGACACAGGTGGTGGATGCCACCCGACGGGGACAGGGATTCGACTTCCTCGGATTTCATTTTGAGGCTGGAATGAAATGGCCGCGGAAGAAGAGCGTGAAGAAACTCCGGGACACGATCCGACGCAAGACGAAACGGTCCCGTAGTGGGAGTTTCGAGACCATCATTGAAGATGTAAATCGTACTCTCAAGGGTTGGTTCGTCTACTTCCAAGACAGCCACTATACGACATTCGGATATGTCGATGGTTGGGTGCGTCGACGTCTGCGGAGCATCCTCCGCAAACGCCACAAGCTAAGGGGCATCAGCAAGATGGGCCTGGATCATCAACGCTGGACCAACGACTACTTTCGGACCCGTGGGTTTTACAGTCTTGAAGAAGCCTACGCGTCACTGTGTCAGACCCGACAGGGCAATCACTGACTGGAGAGCCGGATGCGGGAGATCCGCCAGTCCGGTTCGGAGGGAGGGGAGGCGCAATCCAATGCGCTTTCCCTACCCCTATAACATAGCAAGCACGCTGAAGCGTGCTCTCGCCCGATTCCACAGGGCGCTTTAGCGTCCTTTTAACGTTAGACCCGGTCTTCAGGCCGGGGCCGATCGGGAATTAACGTTTGTTTTCTTAGGAGAATCCAATGATTGCACCATCCCTTACAAAGTCTATGATGGCGATTGTCATTTGTCTGGTTGTCGGCCTCAGCTACTCTGTGAGGGCTCAATTAAAAAATGAGGAAGGAACGACGACTCCTATGGATTCAAAAGAATCTGCCTTGAAACTTCTTTCGAAAGCTTACCAACCCCTCCCCCTCGGGAGTATCCAACCCAAAGGCTGGCTCGAGGTCCAACTGCGTATCCAAGCCGAGGGTCTGACCGGTCACCTCGATGAATTCTGGCCGGACATCCAGGACAGCGGTTGGATCGGCGGGAAAGCCGAGGGTTAGTAACGAGCTCCCTACTGGCTCGATGGCCTCGTGCCGCTGGCCTACCTCCTCGATGATGAAAGACTCAAAACCAAAGTCCGACGCTATCTCGATTACATCCTCGACCATCCTCAGGAAGACGGCTGGCTCGGCCCGGATCGCAGGCATCTCGATCCGAAAGATCCGAAACCGCGCGA
>CAZDDA010000441.1:0-2614 GCA_964504085.1 uncultured Thermotogae bacterium
TCAGAGAGTTCGGGATCGGTCATGATCGTTGCGGAGTTGGAATTGACGACGACGAGTCGATATCCGACACGTTTGAGCGCCTTCAAAGCCTGCGTGCCGGAGTAGTCGAATTCCGCTGCCTGCCCGATGACAATCGGCCCCGATCCGATGATCAGGATGGTCTCAATATCTTTTCGTCTTGGCATGGTGCCTCTCCATTAGGGCAAAGAAATCTTCGAAAAAGGTTTTGGCATCGTGCGGTCCCGGCGATGCCTCGGGGTGATACTGCACAGAGAAGGCCGGATATTCATGCAGCCGCAACCCCTCCAGCGTGCCGTCGTTGAGCGAGAGGTGGGTGACCTCCACCGGCCCGTACCCGAGTGGGCACATTCCTACCAGTGGGCGAGAAGGGAGCCGTTCGGCCATCGTGCCCGTAGTGTCTGACACGGGGCTGTCCTCACGAAGGATATTGGGGTTTGTGGGACGAAAGGCCGCATCCAGCGGCGCCCAAGAGATGTCGAGGCTCGTCGGGTCCACCGCGAAGCCGTGATTCTGTGTCGTGATCAGCACTTGCCGCGTTTTCAGCTCCTTTACCGGGTGATTGATTCCGCGATGGCCGAAGCGCATCTTGTAGGTCTGTCCACCCAGGGCGAGGCTCAAGAGTTGGTGCCCGAGGCAGATGCCGACAAGTGGAATACGGTGTTCCAGCAAGGCACGGATCAATTGGATCGTCTCATCTAGGGGGGCCGGATCGCCGGGACCGTTCGAGATGAGGACACCGTCCGGTTCGAGCTTGAGCACCGTCTCGATATCTGCATCGTACGGAACGGTGGAGACTGCCGTCTCATAGAGGATCAGGTCCCGAATGATGCCGTCCTTTGCCCCCGAGTCTACAAGTACTACGTGAAAATGGCCGCCTTTCCGAAGCGAACAAGCGGACGCTTCACTGGGACTTACTTCCTTGACCAAGTTTTGGCCCAACATCCGTGGGCTCTCCTGTACCCTTGCGATCAGGCTTTTTGGGTCGAGATCCACCGTGGAGATGGCCCCTCGCATCGCCCCCTGCGTGCGCAGGTGGCGGGTCAGCGCCCGGGTATCCACGCCCTCGATCGCCACAACCCCCGCCTGTCTGAGATAGTCGGCAAAGGAGCCGCGCGCTCGCTGGTTGAACGGCTTATGCACGGCACGGTGAACGACGAACCCAGACACGTGGATTGCTCTGGATTCCACGTCCTCCGGGTTGACCCCGTAGATGCCGATCTCGGGATAGGTCATTACCACGATCTGCCCCCGATACGAAGGATCGGTGAGGACTTCCTGGTAGCCAGTCATGCTCGTGTTGAACACGAGCTCGCTGAATGTCTCTCCAGGATGCCCAAGGCTTTGACCCCAGAAGACCGCCCCGTCCTCTAACGCCAGCACTGCTGGGAGGGCTGTCTCCGCCTTCCCTGGTGATCCTTGACTGAGTCTGTCCATCTGTTTTTGCTCGAAGCCTTCCACTGCACTTTGAGGCTGCGAGTTACCCTCCCAACGTCGCAAGAGCCCGGGTCAGTACAGCAATCGCTTTACGAAACTCGTGGATATCAATGTATTCATCCGGAGTGTGGTCGAGAGAAGAATCTCCTGGACCATAGGCGATGATTGGGCATGCCCAGGCCTGCATCAGGTTCATGTCCGAGGTACCCGTCTTGCACTTGAAGCGAGGCATCCCTCCCTGGGCCCGAATGCCGCCCAACATGGCGCGCACCAACGCGTTTCGCTTGCCAACTAGTACAGGTGGAGTGTACTGCGTTACCTCTACGTCTGCCTGTCCAGAAACTCCGGCCACGACCTGTCGAAACACACCGAGGTCGAAGAGTGGCGGTGTTCGCACGTCGAGTGAGAGCTCCGCGCGTTCATGAATCCCATCCTGGTAGGTGTTAAAGGAGACCAAGTTGATGGATACCTCAGTGAATCCCGCTCCGCGCTCGGGATAGGCTTCGCACAATGCATGGTAGAAGGCGACGGCGTCCTCCGCTGCAGTTGTGGTGGGCGCGCCACGATGCGTCCGGGGTTTCCTCAATACATAGCAAAGAGAACCCGATCCCTTGTATCCACGCGTGATGGCATTCCACCCGCTGGGTTCGCCGATGACGACAAAATCCGGAGCTGGATACGCTTCCATCACATGCCTGGCGCCCCTGGAACTGGCCTCCTCTTCGACACAGCCGATCACCGTTAGCGTCAAGATGCTCGACCCTTTGAATGCAGCTGCCGCTTCGACAAATACGGCCAGAGAACCTTTTGCATCCACGCTGCCTCGACCGTAGAGTTTTCCTTCCTCGACGCGCACCGGCAGGTCTCCTGGCACGGTATCCATGTGCCCCACTAAGTACACTTGAATAGGTCCGCTGCCGATCACGCCAATCGCATTGCCAACATCGTCGGAGCGCGCGCGAAGGCCGCGGGCTTCCATTTCCGCGATGAGCAAATGAGCCAGTTCGCCCTCCTGCCCGGAGGGGCTGGGACAACGCACCAGTCTTTCCACCAAGGTCAAGACAACACAACCTCCAATGCTTGCAGTGTCTCATCGACATCGGCCTGCGTGAAGATGTAGGCTGGCAGAAAGCGCACAATGGTGGTCCCTCCGAACAGT
>CAZDDA010000442.1:0-2614 GCA_964504085.1 uncultured Thermotogae bacterium
CGAAACGCAAGCCAAACCGCCTGGCCATTGGAAACAAACAGACGAAGGACGAATCATCTGGGCACGAGGGGAATCAACACGAGTGTCTGGTTCGGCGATCAGTCGTTTCGCGGATGGTTTTCCGTTCCCTTCCGACATCAACACCCACTCTGCTAGCGAAGGCTGTTCAGATCTCAGTCCCCGCGGAAGCCATTCTACGTTGCACCACCGTCCCACGCGAACAGCGCTCCGGACATCATGGTGCCACCAAATCCCTGAAACAGGCGTCTTGACCGGCCGCACAAGCTTTCGCCAAGGGACAGCTTGTCCGGTACTTCAGCAACAGAAACAGGCGGAGGGGGCATGCCCCCTCCGCCTGTACGGAGGTATGCCGCGGGATGATCCCGCTAAGCTGAGGTTGTGCGCTGGGTATCCGCCCGACTGGGGAAAGGAGGAAACCCTGGTCGGGCGAGCCTATGCGCCGATTCCGCTACATGCCCTGTCTTCCCCGAGCGTCCGCCCGGACGCTTGGCATGCCTACATCCACTTGTACAGCTTCAGGGTGTAGAACCCGCTGCCGCTGTAGGAGTAGACCTTGATGTGATAACGCCCCGAGTGTGACGGTACGAAGGTAACGAGTTCGTCACTCCCCGTGCCTCGTCTTCCGCTGGCGATCGTTTCGCCGGAATCCGCATAGCCATCGTGGTCCCGGTCGTAGACGACCTTCACATCGAAATCGTCGAAAAACGGCACCGAAAGCGTCAGCTTGTACTGTACTCCACGGTAGAGGTCCGCACCGATCCACTCCCAATCTCCTGTCCCACTAAGGTACCCACTCGCTTCGCCGATATAGACGTAGCGAGCAAAGCCAGAAACTGCACAACCGAGCACCGCAATTACGAGGATCGCCGCCAAACACGCCGCTGTCTTCCGCCTGAACATGTCTTCGCACCTCCGTGCAATGGGTTTGTTTGTTCATTGATATAGGTGCGAGGAAAGCGGCCGATCCTAGCAGAGCAGTGCGAGAGCCCTTTTGGCAGCCGATCCAGTTGAGGCAAGACGAGGACCGAGCTGGGCGCGCGCCCGGTCCGGTACCTTACTTGAACACGGTCATCTTCCATCCAGCCGGAGTGAGCTCCACGACGACACGTCTGGATTCCGTCTCAACCGTGGCCTTTCCAGCCCTCTTCAAGACGAAGATCATCGATTGGGCCTCCGAATTCGTGATCCCTTCTCTGAGAAGCTGAGTCACAAGATCGTCCTCGTCGAACGGGTAAAGCGGATCCTCCGGGAGCCCGAGAAACGCCTCCCTGAGAGGCATACCCCCAGTTGGGAGCGATGCGATCAAACGTACGTGCCTCGCTGGCCTATCAGGTGATCTCGTAAAGGGACCCAACCGAGGAGGCTTCGCCTGGAGAGGTTGAACCGCGAGTGCGGGTCGGCAAACTACACCGACGAAGCTCCAGAAGCCAAGCGCCACGCACTGGTCGCTTGTTCCGGACAGTCGTTGAGACCGAACCGCGCTACGTCAGGATGAGCTAGGAGTCTGGCCACGGGGTCGGCAGCCAGATGGAGGTCCCCCAGGGGGGAGGCGCATCGGATGGGCCGACATCGCGGTTCAGCAGCCAGATCAACGGCCATAGGTCGGCATTCCCGAGCCGCTGCTCGGCGATTCCCTCCCAGCTATCCGTGGGCTGGACTACGTACGGCACAAGGGTCTGCCAATCGTACGCCATGAGATCAGCGACCGTGATCCCCGAAGAAACGGGATACGGAATGCTATCGCTGTACTGCGTGAGGACATCCAGCCGGTTCTGAAGGTTCGCGACACGTTCATCAAGCGTCTCGATCTGCTGCGATGTGCGAACCACCGGCTGCCGCACGAGAGGAACGGCAACCGCCAGAACGAGTGCAACGGCTGCTGCCGACGCAGCAACAAAGGCAACGGTTCGAACCTCGAACAACGAACGCAACCATTCCACCCAGGTCGATCGGGGCGCAATCCGTTCGCGGAGGTACACATCGAACGTAGGAGCCCTCGACCTCGACATCTGAGTTTGCGTCGCTTGGTGCAGCGAGTCTGCAAGTTTCCGCCACTTTGCACGGCAACCCTCACAGGTCGCGATGTGCGCACTCAGCTTGGATTGAAGTTCGGGGGCGATATCTCCTTCCAGCGAAGCAAGCAGCAGGTCAAGATCCGGATGTTCTTCATGCTGGATGGGTGATGCTTCGTGTTCAATCGTTCTCGAGAAGAAACTGGAATCACCCTCATCAGAGCGCATCTCGTTCACCTCCTCCCACGGATCTCGTCCGGAGCGGGTGTATTGAACTGCCTTTCCCACTCCTCTACGCATTTCGCTCGAAGTCGTCTCTCGAGCCGCTTCATCGCCGTGTAGTCGTCCGGGTTCCCATCGACCGACAACATCGCCTCAGGCCAACTAAGGTAAAGCCCGGCCACGGTCTCAAGACCACCGTCCTGGAGTTCGCGGGGATCGAAAGTCTCAGGTCTTTCCTTCGTTCCCGAATGGCTGAACCAGTATCTGAGCGCAGCGCGGAGGTTTCTCCGCATCGCACGGTTCCCCTCCCGCGCAAGACAGACCGAGGCAAGAAGCAAGATACAACCCGACTTCTCCTC
>CAZDDA010000443.1:0-2612 GCA_964504085.1 uncultured Thermotogae bacterium
AATGCGATTCCCTAGCACGTCATTGCGAG
Organism: uncultured Thermotogae bacterium; assembly: GCA_964504085.1. Classification (GTDB taxonomy): domain Bacteria; phylum Bipolaricaulota; class Bipolaricaulia; order UBA7950; family UBA9294; genus CAZDDA01. Next base: position 30 of record CAZDDA010000443.1, read on the forward strand.
CGGAGCGTGGCAATCTCCGGGTGGGGAAGCCAAACCGGTCGGGACGCTCCTCGCAATCAGAGGACGGGTGCTCATCATTTGGCTCTTTCACTGTTGTGGGTTGGTACCCTGCAATTTCCATTGCGCATGTATAGCGTTTTCAGGCACAACCAACACAGAGTGATGAAAGAGCCCATCATTTTCATCGTTCGCGGTCCCGATTCATCGGGATGAATAATTACCTAGAAATAGGCCGCCTTCACGTCATTGCGAGCGGAGCGTGGCAATCTCCGGGTGGGGAGGCCACACACGTTTCCATCGTGGTGTCTCCGGCAAGAGACATGATACCAATCGTCTCATAATAGTCTTCATGCCAGGGACTGCTTGTGTTCCTGTGCAATGAGACGGTTCGTGCGTTGCACGGTTGCGCGGTTCGTCACGGTCAACGTTTAACGGTTGGGATCGGGGGAAAGGGAGCAACGCAACCGAATGACGAGTAGCCGAGCCTGTACAGGCCGGAGCGGCGGTCGCCCGCGGAGGCATCCCAATCCCACGGGCCGGCAGGGTGTTCGGGCCTGCGCCTCCGATTGGGTTCGAGGGGCATAGAAGCACGCGCGCGGTCAGCGCGTGCATGATTTGCGCCAACTCAGCTAAGAGTGTTACTGAGCGGTGGGGTGTTGACACAATATAGTCATGCTCCTATACTGGCCATGCTGTTTGACCTTCAAGTGGCTGTAGCTCGTACAAGCTGAGCCTTCGGAGGCCGCGGGGGGTGTCGGTCGAGGTGGGGGGTATGGGGGAGCGTGCCGCAGGCAGCGATGCCCGGGCGCTGGAACGAAGTGTAGGCTACCGGCGGCAGGGCGCGAGACTCGCGCCGCTTCGACTGCCCTGCAATTGGAGACTGGCAACACATACTAGCATCTCAGCATGGTAGGAGGAGGGTTATGACAGAGCTGTACCAAGTGACATTGGAGATCGCTGGCCCCGCGGCCATGTTCACCCGACCGGATACCGGAGCTACACCCATTTCGTATCCCGTACCCACATTGTCGGCTGCTAAGGGGATGTTCGAGGCAGTATTGTGGCGCCCCCACGTCTATGTCCATCCAACGATGGTCGAGATATGCAAGCCGATTCGGTTTGAGCGGTACGTAACAAACTACGGGGGTCCTCTCCGCAAGCAGGACCAGACCAAAGACAACAACAATTACCAACTCATAGCCACCATTCTCGTGGACGTGTGCTACCGCATACATGGCGAGGTTCACATGAAGCAGATGAGCACGCGGGGCAATGGAAAGCCACAATTACGTAGACGACGCGGCTATGATTGGCGACCAAGGTTCAAAGACCTATTCGAGGAGCGACTTGAACACGGCCAGACCTTCTACACGCCATGCCTCGGCTGGAAGGAGTTTACTCCCAGCTACTTCGGGCCGTTGCGACCAGACAGCAGACCCGACCCTAGCGTGAATGAGATCGTGATTCCCTCTCTCCTTCACTCCATGTGGGAACACCGTCAACTGAAACCCAAGTATGTTCAGGATTGGCGCGTTGCGAAAGGTGTAATGTCTTACCTGCACGCAATCCCGAAGGAGGAAGAGATCAATGCTGAGTGAGACATGGAGGGCGTGGAAGGCACTTCAAGCTGCGAAGATCGCACTCGATCTTCCTCACCCGTTAATTAGACCACTGCCAGTGTCTGAGAAACACCTGCTTCGAATTCGCTTGAGCGAGGAAGGTCATGTCATCTCTGTAGAAGAAGTCGCAGCCGAGGAGCGGAGGGGGATACACAGGATAGTCCAAACGAGTGATGGGAGCTTTCCTGTCATAAAGGTCAATCAGCCGTTCCTGAGCCTCCCCTCGGAATCAACAGCATGGGTTGACCTTGGCAAATCCAGGCGTGAGAGCGACAAACTCAACTTGCTCGACTCGGCATACGCAGAAGCCACCAAGAAACGCATGCTGAAAACTTGGAAAGAAGCTGGCTGGAAATGGAGTAATTCACTCGAAAAGGCCAAGCTTATTACCGAGAAACTCAGCACCGATGAGCAGGCTACAGGCATTGTAGAGTTAGCAAGAAGATTCGAGAGGGCTTTACAAAACGAAGGTACCTTTGTCTCGGAAATCAGTGGGCTTGCCCTAACTCAACTCAGAACTGCCAGATTGCAGTCACTGGGAACGCTGCTGGGAACGGTGCAGGAACTGCTTGTGGGGAAAGGCAAGGATAGCGGTCGAGGCAAAGACAAGAATATCTCCGTTTTACTTGTTCTTGAACTGGACGACACTGGGTCAATCCACAAGAGACACCTGTGGCAAAGCGTCGCCAATGTCTTGCCAACTAATCTGTCCGCTACGGCAAGAGATCATGAACATCGAGCTCCTGCCTCTGCTTTCGGCAGCGATGGTGGGTTGCTTGAGGAACCGTTTCCCCAAGTCAAGTTGCCAGTATTGGGCACCTATTTCCCACTGATATCAATGGCAAGCGATGGCGATAAGGCAAAGTGTAACAAACGCTATGGGCTGACAGAATACACCGTTTGCCCGGTCACATCCGTACAGAGTAGACAGATGGCCGGCGCCCTAGAATGGCTTGTGACCCGT
>CAZDDA010000444.1:0-2604 GCA_964504085.1 uncultured Thermotogae bacterium
GTGGTGGAGAGCCCCAAGGTCTCTCCGGGAGGCTCCTCGAGCCTGGGGTTCCGGAGCGTATTCATCTTGGTATCATACGTCGCCGTGGTGTTCATATGGCGGCGCAAACCCCCGGAGTGGGCCCTCTCATCCAGTCCTGCAGACTAGGGCGATGGAGACCGCCGCTAATGCCAGCAGCATTGTCGGCCCTGGTCTCTCGACCTCCTTCTCCAATGTGATCTCAGTCTTTTTGGTGGCGACGTTGCGCGAACGGAGACCTTCATTCGCGGTGTAGTACCTCTCAATGAAGCTGAATTGGAGGCCTGGTTGTTCCGACCTGGGTGGACATCGAAAGGCAAGGGACACAGACGGAAGCGAGAACCTCTGGAAAACGGTCCCGGATTTGGCTTGTACATGGCAAGGCAGATCCTGCGCAAACATGCTGGCAGCATTCTCGTTCAACGCGCTGCCGAGGGCGGCACTGCAGTCGTGATGACTATTCCTGTCAGTGCAATGCCTTGTGATCACACCAAATAGAATGTGGACTAGACAGCGAACAAGCCGTTCCTCGCGACGGCTATAGCCGCGCGAGAACGGCGACGTTGGCTGGTTATTTGCGCTGACAGTCCCCCTTCGGAGGAGGGCACAAAACAGTCATCCGCTTGACCCACCATATTTTCATGTTGGTTACTGCTGCCCACCAATCGCTTGGCATCCCCCGAATTGGCAAATGCCAAATCAGCCAGCCAACAAAGCGGTGGAGAATATGCCATGATGGCGGCTTGAGCACACATCGGGGTCCATACTTCTCGGCGCAATTTGAACAGCAGACGTTGATCTTACAATTCATCATGGCAATTCTCACCTTTCACGTTAAGCGGCCGCGGAAATGAAGGACCGTGTGCTGCGCACGCCACGGGCGAGAGCCGCGGCCGCTTAACTGCGAGCTGAGCTGCGCTCCAGCGTCTGGCGTCGGCCGCTCCGCGGCCGCCTAACCATCCGCTGGAGCCTCGGGCTGAGGTCGCTGCGACGCCTCCGGCGTCTCGCTCCCCGCCCTCGGCTCAGCTCGCAGTTTAGCGGCGCTGCGCGCCGCTAAACGTCCGGGCTGATCACGCTCCAGCCTGCATTGTTTGGCGCGCAGCGCCGCCAAACAATGGGCTGGAGCACAGCTCTGCCCATTACGGTTCGCTCCCCCGCTGCGCGGGTCCGCGAACACGAATGGACAGAGCGTGATCAGCCCGGACGTTCGCAGAGAGAAGGACAGCGGGACGGCTTGCGTCCGGCCCACCCAAAGCGTAGCATGTCCCCATGACCATCAGAGAACTGATCTGGCCTCGCGACCGGGTGGCGCACATCGCGGCGCACGGTGTACAACCACGCGAGGTGGAACAGGTCTGCTTCGGCAATCCGCTCGTTTTGCGCGGCAAGACCGAGGGAGAGAACCCCGTGTACTACGTGCTCGGCCAGACTGGAGCAAGACGCTATCTGTTCTGCGTTGTGATCCAGTTCCCGGATGGCAGAGGATATCCGGTCACGGCTCGTGCCATGACCGACAGTGAGCAGAGACGATTCAACCGATCCAGAAACCGATGAGCAAGATCCCACAGACCGACTCCGTAGCCGAACTTGCCCGCTTCTGGGACACGCATGACTTGACCGAATTCGAGGACGACCTCGACGAAGTCAAGACTCCCGTGTTCAAGCGCGAAAGCGAGAACGAGCTACGGATCACTCTCCCCTCCGACGATGCGGCAGCGCTTCACCGCGCCGCCGAGTCTCGCGGTGTGGACGATACGGAACTTGTTCGACAGTGGCTGACCGAGAAGCTCCACGCTGTCTGAGGTCGACCGATTCTGCGAACAAGAGAATGCACGGTACAGAAATGGCCGGGCGGACGCGGTCATTTCTGCCCGTGATTCTGGACGTTTAGCGGCGCTGCGCGCCGCTAAACGTCCGGGCTGATCACGCTCCAGCCTGCATTGTTTGGCGCGCAGCGCCGCCAAACAATGGGCTGGAGCACAGCTCTGCCCATTACGGTTCGCTCCCCCGCTGCGCGGGGCCGCGAACACGAATGGTCAGAGCGTGATCAGCCCGGACGTTCTGTTCCTGAAGAGAAATGAAGGATGTGAGAAAGACGGCAATCTTGTCTGTTTCGGCCATCGTGTTTGTGGAGCACTGGTTCCTCCTGTGGTCGGCGGGCAAAATGCGCCGCATCCTTTCGGATCTCATTGGTGAGGAATCCGGCGATTTTGCTTTGCCATATCCAACCGAACTTCTTCTTTCCAAAAGCTGGATCGTCATCGTGACTGCAGTGCTCCTCGCGGGTTGGACCATCTGGACCCTTTTCAAACGCGATCCTTCCCCACGATCCGATCGCGTCTTCTTGGTCACGATGGCAGCGCTGTCTGTCTTTCTCTACCTCTTCTCCCTTTTCGTGTACCTATTGCCCTTTTGCGTCGGCTTGATCGTAGAACTCGAATGAAGGAACAGAACAAGAGGATGCACCTGACCACAAATAGCTGCGCCATTTCTGGCAGGTGATCCTGGTCGTTCCAGGCGACTGCGTCGCCTGGAATGCGGCGCTCACTGCGTTCGCTCCTTGCCCCGGCGCGCTGCGCCGGAACA
>CAZDDA010000445.1:0-2604 GCA_964504085.1 uncultured Thermotogae bacterium
AATCGTTTTCACCTACATCATCGACAACCAAGGAGACACTACGATCTCCGAGCTTCGGCTCATCGATGACCTATCCGGTGTAATTCCACTACCTACGGTCGTACTACCTCCAGGTGAGAGACTCACTGTGTCATCGCAATACGACATCACCGGCGAAGATCTTTCGGCACCGCTGACCGTCACGGCAACAACAACTGGGATCGACCTATTCGGCAAGACAGTCTCCGCCAAAAGCGGACCATTGGTCATCTCTTTGGAAGAGGTCGCTGACGCCAGCACTCGCCTTTACGGCAAAAGCGATGTTGCCGGTGCAGGAGGCGTCCTGGAAGAGACAGACACCGCAAAGGAAAGGGTGATCATTAATGAGATCGCCTGGGCGGGAACACCCGCTTCTCCCAGCGATGAGTGGATCGAACTACGGAACCTTGGCACAACGCCAGTAGATTTAAGCGGTTGGTCTCTGTGTTGGTACCAGAAGGGTGAAACCGTCCCCGATCAAGATCTGTGGCATCGCATCGAACTTTCAGGCGTCATTGAAGCTTCTCCGATGGATCTGTCTGTCCGACGCCGGGGAAGACCGGAAATCATCTTCTTGAAAAGGAAAGGGGATGATCTCTCCTGGCAGGTGCTGGACATGTCGTGGTGGGTCGCCGGAAAAGATGGGTTTACGGGACGGGGATACTACCTACTCGAAAGGAAGCACGACAGGGTGGTCGACAACGTTATTGCCGATTTGATCTACGACATCGATCCGCCGCACGTTCTCGACCTTCCTGATGCAGGGGCAGTGATGCAGCTCCTGAACGCAGCCGGTGAGGTTGTAGACAGGGCAAACTCTGAGTACACCGATCGCGCCGCTGGTTGGCCGGCAGGGAACACCCGGATAGGGGCGACCATGGAGCGTACAGACCCTTTCATCGGGGACATCACCGCCAATTGGCACACCAACCAAGGCGTTTTCGCGTACGGTCTGGACAGCGCCGGCAATCGCCTTGTCGCCACCGCCGGAAAACCGAACTCACTGGACCTGACTGAATTGACGCTCCTTGCTGAGAACGAGGTCTCCCTGCATCCGATAGACGGGCAAATCCATCTTACCCTACAGGAAGCAACCCAAGTCGATCGACCCTGGATTCAGGTCGCCACGCCACGGCCAGAGATCGCCGGAGGAGGAGGAGGGCTACGCCCCACACTCAGCTTCTCCAGCTACGATACAGAGGCAGGGCGTCAGCTGGAGATCTCAACTGAAGGCTTTTTGCCTGGCACCTACTACGTGTGGATCGCTGGTGAGGAGGGAGAAGCGATCCTGCTACCTTTCACCGTCCATCCGTAAGAAGGACACCGCAAAACAGGGTCAGTCCTAAACGAGATTCTTGCCAAGCCGACAGCACACCCCGCCTTCTCCCATTACAGACACGGTCGTAAAATCTCAATATGTTGGCCCTCCCATCCCCATCAATGGCTCGCGTGATGTTTGTCACATAACCCTCTTAAAGGGGGTCATTGTTTGTTGCCAACCAGACAAGTTTCCATTCCTCCCGCATCCACAGTCCTCGCCACTGCTCGGTCTACCCTGTAGGCTGCATTGAGTATGCGATGAATGACGATTGTAGCTTGAAGGAGAGAAAGCGATGCGGCATCCAAAGCTGGTTGGTGTAGCTAAGCTGGTTCTGACCCTTGGACTATTGACTCTGACTCCAGTGTGGATGGTTGTTGGCCAACGATCATTGATTAGGTATCAGGGAGAGTTTCCTGATGGGAACAGCATGGTATGGGGCACTTGGAGCACTCAAGCGGCAACCCATTGGATCAACGATGGCCAGTACCACATCCTGATCGAGCAAGTCAGTTACGAGAGCTGGGTTGTGGCCAATGGGCCCGAGTTCGCCAGCTTTCGCCTCGACGTTGACGTGGCAGTAACCGCCTGTCCAGCAGATAACGCGTACGGGGTTATATTCCGCTTCGCAGACGGAAACAGTTGCTACGCGTTTTTCGTCAGCGCCGATGGCTATATCAAATTTCGGAAACGCCTCAACGGCAATTGGGAGACAATCGTCCCCCGTAAAAGATGTTTCTCCGTGAATCTCGGCCAAGCGTCAAACCATTTGGCCGTGGTCGCTGACGGACACCACATGTGCTGCTACGTCAATGGCGGCAAAGTCATCGAGGTCACCGATGCCTCTCTTGCGTACGGCAGGATTGGCCTTGTGGCTGCGGTGGACCAGTATCCTGGACTTCAGATAGCCTTTGATAATATCACGGTAAGAACTCTTCAGAACCAATGATGAACGGCCGTTCGTAAGAACGAGCCCTGGCAGCGCTGACTCCAGGCAACCTAGAAGAACATCGGTGAACAGAAGAAGGCGACCGTTGCTGACTTGGCGTTTCCAATTTGCCACCGGGCATTCTCAATTCAGCACTACACAGCGTGATGTCTCCTAAAGAGCAAAAGAACGACATCAGCCCACAGATTGTTCCCCTGATTGTGCGGAACCATCAAATCTTCAGATACACTTCACAAACGATACACATCGAAGATGCAAAGTGTTAGACGTTACGAGAGCATATCTCGTACCCCCGATACCAACCCACCAAGCCGGAGAG
>CAZDDA010000446.1:0-2599 GCA_964504085.1 uncultured Thermotogae bacterium
TAGGATTCTCCGTCGCCGTGGGCCTGGTGTTCGGCATTTACCCGGCCGTCCGAGCCGCGGCCCTGGAGCCAATCGAGGCATTGAGGGCAGAATGACTATCACATAGGAGACAATCTCATGAATCACCACATTGTCCCTTTCCACTCAGGCTTCCCGTTCTGGCCCTTGCTTGTTGCGGTATTGGTCGTCGCCGCTTTCATCGTGGTCCTCGTATTGCTGCGACGCTATCTCGTCGGACCAAGTGGTCTTTCTCCCAACGAAACGAAGGCATTGGAAGCCGGCGAGGCGGAGGTCCTCGCAATGCTTCGTCAGACGGGTGGAGACATAGCCCAGCCGGAGCTATCAGAGAAAGTACCGTTGAGCCCGAGTGACATCGCTGAGTTACTCTACAAGCTGGAACGGCGGGAGCTGGTCGAGCGCCGCTGGGACACGGAGACAAAGGCTTACTTGGTTCATGCTCGGTGACAATACAAACAATGCTCACGCGCCACATGACAACGGAGACGTGTGGCGCCAAGTGCAGCCGCAGGCACGACACAAGGAGGGTAAACAAAACATGAGGACCTTCGCGATTCTGGGTGCTGCCCTCGTGGTCACGACGTCCGCGATGGCGCTTTTCATCAAGTACCATCCTTTCCACGAAGAGGAGAAGATCGCGGTTCGCGACGAGATGTCTCTTCGGCACATCGCGGAGAGAAATAATGTGTCGATTGATGCGATGATACCGCTTCTCCCACTGGAGCGCCGGAACGGCCGTGTTGCGACGCTGTTGGGCCTCCATGAGCCGATCAAGGAATTGGGGCTACAAAGGAGCGACATCATTACCGCGATTCGCACCGCGCAGGCCGAAGGGTTCCCATTCCAGGACGTCGTGCGATACGTGCTGTGGTCGATTTGGCTGACGGGCGCGGGCTGTCTTCTGCTTTACGGGCGACACCTACGCAAGACACGGACGGTTTGGTTGGTGGCAACACTTGCCGTGTTTGGCCTTCTTCTCGGCGCCGCGCCCAATCCCATGGAAGCCGTGGTAAAGTTGCACAAGCTCATCCAAGCGATTCCGGGAAACCCGGCAGTCTTTGTCGTCCTGAATCTCGCAATCTTCACGCTCCTTTCGGTGATCGGGGCAAAGATGCTCTGTAGCTGGGGGTGTCAACTGGGAGCCTTGCAGGAGACTCTCTACAACATCCCGTTCCTCAAGTCCCACAAACGAACGCTGAAGTTGCCGTTTGCCGCCAGCATCGGGGTGCGGGTCACGATCTACCTGATTTTCTTCGCCCTGTTCTTTGGCCTGCTGAACATCAATCAGGGTGGGCCCGGCTCCATCCTCTACCACCATTTCAACATGTTCAAGATCTACGAGTTCTACGATTTGGCGCTTTTCACCCTGCTGTTGGTCCCCTTCATTCTCATCGCAAGCTTCGTGGTGTTCAGGCCGTTCTGCCAGTTGATCTGTCCGTTTGGGCTGTATTCGTGGCTGTTGGAGAACGTCGCCATCTACCGAGTGCGCAAGATGACCGCCGATCGCTGCAACGGTTGTCGACAGTGCGAGGAGGCGTGTCCGACCGACGCGATGAAGGCGATGAACAACGGTGCAAGGAGGTACTTCCTGCCGGACTGCTGGTCATGTGGGTCTTGTATCGACGCTTGCCCGATGGGCGTGTTGCGGTTTACGTCCTCCAGGAACGGCCGGCGGCAGTCACGAGAGATGCGCGCGAGACGTGAGTGCCTCGGCTCGCTGAATGAGCCTATCGGCGATACGGAGGAAAGCAACGAACACGAACACTGGCCCTCCGGAGTCGCAGGCATGCCCGCAGTGGAGGAATGACGTGAGAATCGGGCGATATCGCTTTGACGCGGTTGAGTTCTCCGGTTCGCTCGGAGACCTGGGGACATTGGTCCCGCTGTCCGTCGCGCTGGTGACAGTCAACGGCCTCGGTTTCACGCAAGTATTCCTCGTGGTGGGCCTCTTCTATCTCGCGACCGGTCTGTACTTCAACCTTCCCATACCGGTTCAGCCACTGAAGGTGGTTGCAGCCATAGCCATCGCCTTTCCTGAGAAGATCACACTACCCGTAATGTCAGCGGCGGGACTGCTGTTTGGAGTCATTCTCCTTGTCCTCGCTTTGTCGGGGACAATCGACTGGTTGTCAAAAGTCTTTACCAAGCCGATCGTTCGGGGAATCCAACTTGGCCTGGGCTTCATGTTGATCATGAAGGGAATTGAGTTTATCCAGAAGCCGGGACTCTTCATTGACGCGGGCGCAGGTACAGTGTCAATCGGAGGTGTCCCTCTGAATCTGGTCATCGGCCTGGTAGGTGTGGCGATCGTCCTGCTGTTCACTTCCAGCAGTCGCTTTCCCGCTGCGCTCGTGATTGTCGGGGCTGGCATTCTCGTCGGCATCCCTTTCCTGCCTTCCAGCGGGTTCGCCTGGGACCTTGGCCCAACTGCCATACAACTGTATGCACCAGACCTGGCTGACTGCGCGACCGCTCTTGTCCTGCTGGTCATACCGCAAATCCCGCTCACGATCGGAAATGCCATCATCGGCACGACCGATACGGCGCGGAGCCTTTTCGGTACTGGCGAGGCAACCCGACG
>CAZDDA010000447.1:0-2108 GCA_964504085.1 uncultured Thermotogae bacterium
GTGCGGATCCTGCGAGTGCGGAGGGCGTCTGCTCTGCAAGGAGGGCACCTTCGTGAGCCTGCAGCACCTGGAGAGGCACGGTTTGAGTCCGGAGACCTTTCCGGAGCAGTTGCCGGATCAGGCCCACCTGGCCTCCGGAACTCTGGCCGCCGAGGCGCCGGAAGCGCCGCTGCTTCACCGCTAGCCCATGTTTAGGGTTTTGCCGATTTCCGGCGTGTAAGTCCTTACGGCGTAAGGATCGGAATTCTCGTTAGTCACTACATTACCGTTTCAGACGCCTGGGAGCACGCCGGAGGCTTGGTGTCGACGATGCCCAAGGCCTTCAGCACTTGCCGTGCCCGAGGCGACCCCCGGCTCACCCCTTGGCGGAGCGGTTGACCTGGCAAGTGGAAGCTCACTACCCGTACCGTGTGCAGAGCACGGATCGCATCTGCTGCAGACAGGTCCAGGCGCGCATCTTTGAGCGCTCGTTCCACCAGCCGCATCATCAGCAGCCCCAGCGCGGCCACGAAAATGTGCGCCTTCACCCGGGGGGCAATATGATGGTAGATCGGTCGCATCTGGAGCACGTCCTTCAGCGAGCGGAACCCACGTTCCACATCGCTGAGCTCTTTGTACATCCGTACCGCATCCAGCGCGCTCAGATCCGCCTCGGTGGTGCCGATCAGGTACTTGCCTTCCAGCCGCTTCTCATCCTCTAAACGCTGCGTGTTCTCTTCGAAGACGAACCGTCCGTCCTCCACGCGCCACCGATAGTAGCGCCCGCCATGATGGGCTTGCATGGCCCGCTGGGCCGAGGCGCCGATCTTCGCCTCCCCTTTGAGCTTGCCCGCTTCCACCCGCTTCCGCAGCTTCTCCAACGCCCCTCGTGCTCGCTCCATCGAGCGGCTTCTCATCCGCTGCTCGTACTCTCGCCGCTCATCCGAATCGATCACGAACGCCCGCACCCCCTTCTGCCCCGAACGCACTTCCTGCACACGGGTACCAGGCGGGGGGTGCTTCTCCTGTGCAGTGATTCCCGTCGGACAGTCCATCCACTTCGCCTCGTCGATGCCCCCCAGCCACCGCTTGGCAAGCGGGTTGCGTCGACGTTTGATCCCCAGCAGATACCCATGACCACCGTCTGTGAGCCACTGGAGATTGCTCTCGCTTACCATGCCCCGGTCACCGACGAATACCACCCGCTCGAACTCGAATCGCCCCTGTAGATCCCGGATCACTTCCTGCACCGTGGCGTGGTCCACGCGGTTGCCCTCCCACACGTGATGCACGATCGGCCAGCCGCCCACCATCACTACTCCCACGATCACCTGCACGTTGCGCCGCTTGCCATCTCGGCTATAGCCATGTTTGGCCAGCCCCGCTGGTCCGGCTCCCTCGAAATAGGTGCTGGTGATGTCGTACAACACCAGATCGGGCTTGATACTGAACAGATCCCGTAGCCGTGCGTACAACGCCACCTCGATGTCTGACTTCGCAGCCAACAGCTTGTCCAGCGTCCGATACCACGCCTCAAGCTGCTGGTGGTGCACGCGCACCCGCTTGCGTTGATGCCACCGCGGTACAAACCGCCTGCCCCGCCGGTCACAGAAGTACTCACTCTCCAGCCACCCGGCCAGTCCGTGCTCACTGCAGGGGTGCATCAGCCTCGCGGCAACCAACACCAGGGCCCGATCCGCCCACGCAACCTCCCTCCCTGCTCCCAGCAATCTGTCCAACAGCTCCCACAGCCCCAGCCGCTCGAACAGATGGCCAACCACCAGCACTGGGCCCCAGGTGAAGGTATCGAGGACATCAATATCTTCCTCTTCTTCGCCCTCCACCCGCGGGGTACCCTCCAGCACCCGCCGTAGCTTCGGCAGCATCGCCACCAGTACGTCCCTACGTCCCAGATCCGCGATCACCCGCTGCTTGACCTTGCCATTCTCGCGGTACGCTTCGACCACACGGACATACTCGTTGATGCGGCCGTTGGAGGAAGGCACCTTGACGGTCCGTACGTACATACCCCCTTTGTATCACGACTAATGTTCCGTTGTCAAGCCTGAAATATAAGGAAATAGCCCATCCAGACAGGCATATATTGTCTCTTCGCTAGGCGACCACCG
>CAZDDA010000447.1:2118-2572 GCA_964504085.1 uncultured Thermotogae bacterium
ATCACGACTAATATGCCGTTGTCAAGCCCAAATACACAGAAATAGCCCATCCAGACAGGACGATAATGTCACTACGCTAAACGACCTCCGGCACCACTCTCGGTGCATAAACCCTGTGCACACCGGCCTTTACGCCATGCCTACCACCGGAGATCCGATAAAAAACCCTGAACATGGGCTAGGCCCAGTGGCGAGCTGGGCCCTCAGCTCACCGCCTTCTTCAGGAGCGCGCCGATCCTTTTCTCTTCTACGGCGGTCAGCTCCTTCAGAGCGAAGGCGGTCGGCCACATGGCGCCGTGGTCGAGGTTCGCCTGGTCACTGAAGCCGAACGTCGCGTACCTCGATTTGAACTTCTGCGCGCTTTGGAAGAAGCAGACGACCTTACCGTCCCTGGCATACGCGGGCATCCCGTACCAGGTTTTCGGGGACAGGGAGGGCGCGCTGGCTTTGATGA
>CAZDDA010000448.1:0-2572 GCA_964504085.1 uncultured Thermotogae bacterium
AAGGGAAGAGTAAGCGACTGCGTCCGCTGAGTGCCCCCCACCGTCCAGTGGACATTGAGGTCTGTGGCGACGATCAGCTCGTGAGTTAGCGTGTTCCTGTAGTCCTTGAACTCCCTCATCCAGGTGGGGTCTTGCAGTCTTAGGAGGATCGGATCCCGCGGGCGCAGCCGAGATAGCTCGTCCCGAGCGGTGTGGAAGTAGACACTCAAGGGCAGTGCCACGCCGAAGTACGTAAGAACCTCGCGAGCGAACACGTCCAGCGCACTGCCGATGGCGAAGAAGTACCCGTCTATGGACAGATTCACTTCAAACATGAAGCTCTCTATGTCGAGGTCCTGGACATCGACGTCGGTCGTCTTGTCAGTCAGTTCCTGGAGATGATGCTTCGCGCTTCGGAGTTTGTGAACCAGTGCCGGATGGTATCTGTCGTGGTTCTCGCAGACTGCCCGAGATGCCGTCCCTGAATCTCTGAACCTACCGAGAAGTGCCTCAAGATCTCGGTTTGCATGGAATCGATGGTGTGGCGTGAAGTCCATCACTCAGCCGCTCCCATCGCGAGCTCGAGTGATTGCACCATGGATTGCTGACAGCATCTGGCCTTCGAGGTCCTTGACGTGAACTCGCCTGCCGCAGCCCCCGCATTTGATCCAACCCGATTCGGGGAACGAGAGCACTCCAGACTGCAGTTCGTACTCAGGGAGCGGAGAGCCTTCGAGAACATGCAGGTGCCCACACTCGATGCAGTCCACAGTCGCCTTGAAGCCTTTCGGAAGGTTGGTCGCGCTTCGTAGTTCCTCGAGATCCTCATCCGTGAATTCTGGCCACCTTGCCGACACGACCTGCAAAGGGACTCTTAGCCTTTCATCGGTGCCGGGAATAGAGATGTGCACCACGTAGATGCCTGGCTTCTCGAATCGATTCGCCAGGGGCAGGAACACCGTGTTGCCGATGTCTTCTTCAGCGAGTGTGACCTCAACTTGCCCGATCCTCTTACGCCTTCCTCTCACACCGAACGAAATCTCGAAGACGATCTGCTTCGAGTCCTCCGTTAGTCCGAATGCAGTCGCTACAACTCGCCAATTCCTGAGAACGGTCGGATAGGCCCAGGCGAAGAACGAGGTAAACACCCCCTTGCAGTCGATCTTGCCGGCGGTACCTATGGATGCCGAGTTGCAGAAGATGGCCGAAGTCAACTTGGGCTTCCCGAGCTTCATTCTTCACCTCCGTCTGCGTCTTCCTGTCCAAGGGTACTGCGTACTTGTGATGATGACAGGAGTGTTATCAAGGATAGTGAGTCGCTCGTCGGATGCCAATCTGTCCCGGGTCATGTTGGCTCTCATCGTCGAGGATCAGGCACGCAAGAGTGTGGCCCACAGGTTGTGGCGACGTCCCAAGTTGCGCGAGGTGGAAGGGAGAGAGGGCGAAGCCGAGGAGGAGGTCCCTCTTCGTCCGCTGCTTCTCAGCTAGCACGCTCTGGAGAATGTATGCTGGCTGCAATGCGCCGAGTCCTATGGACTCACGCATGCAGCTAGGATCGAAGCACTGCGTGCTTCGATGCTTACTTCGCGAGAGCCCTACCAAGCCCAACTGAAGTAGGCTGGCTGCAAGCCGTGAGTGCCTTGCGTCACTCGCGGCTGTAGCTAGGGTCGAATCACTTCGTGCTTCGACGCATCCTTCTCAAGGCGTCAATACGCTCTTGAGAAGTATGCCCTCCCGAATGCTGGCTGGCCGCAAGCCGCGCACTTCTGGCCAGCAGGCTCCCACTCATCATTGATGTCGAGTGGGAAGCACCTGCTTGTGGCCTTCGTTTCTTCCTTGATGCGGGCCTCGCATTCGGCGGTGCCGCAGTGCCAGATGAGGGACCAGCCGTCGGCGACTTGCTCCTTGAGCTCGTCGTAGGACGAGGCTTCGTGCAGGTGCGAATCGCGGAACTCGGTCGCCTGCGCCAGCATGTTCGCCTGGATCTCGTCGAGGAGGCTGCGAATCGTCGTCGCCAGTAGCTTGACGGGGACGACCTGCTTCCCGTCCTTCCCGGGGATGTCCCGCCGGGCGACCATCACGGAGTGGTTCTCGCAGTCGCGAGGACCGGCTTCGATCCGGACCGGCACGCCGCGCATCTCCCAGTCGTTGAACTTGAACCCGGGCGAGAGGCCTTCGCGCTCGTCGACGTGATACCGGATACCGACGGCGCGGAGCTGATCCTCGACGGTGGTGCAGTAGCTTCGAATCAGCGTCTGCTCCTCCTCGGTCTTGCAGATCGGCGTGATGACGACCTGATATGGCGCGATCCGAGGTGGAAGCCGGAGGCCCTTGTCATCGCCGTGGGCCATGATGACCCCGCCGACCATCCGCGTCGAGACGCCCCACGAGGTGGTCCAGGCAAGCTTCTGCGTGTTGTCCTCGGCGAGGTACTTGATGTCGAACGCCCTGGCGAAGTTCTCCCCGAGGAAGTGAGAGGTCCCGGACTGAAGCGCCCAACCGTTTCCCATCATCCCCTCGATCGAGTACGAGTCGACCGCGCCGGCGAACTTCTCCTGCTGGCTCTTCAAGCCCTTGATCACGGGGATCGCGC
>CAZDDA010000449.1:0-2572 GCA_964504085.1 uncultured Thermotogae bacterium
GACCTTGCGGACAATGAGCGATGAGTCCATCGCCATCCATTCCAAGCTGTCAACGATCATGACCTCCGCTGAGGCGAAAGCGGCGCAGAGGAAAAGCAAGACAATCGTCGCACATGACGTTCTCATTCTAATCGCGCCTCTTCGGGTTGACGGTCCACCGGCCGGAAAGACCACACGGGTTCCAGCCCGACTTCCTGAATATTCGTTGCGTGAGAATCCTCTTGTGTTCCCGCAAGATAGAGGTTGCGGCACCGATTCCTCCTGTCTCCTGGCTGCTGAACGCGTGAATGACATACGGAAGCTCTGGGAAACTGGGGCACCCGGCAAATCATTGACAGCGGTGATCTGGGTTGCGAGATCTAAGACAGTACCAGCCGAATACCAGTGTGCCCTGTCACTCTTCCAGCTGTGCTTCCAACACGTCTACCTTATTCCTGATCAGCGTGATGTAGTGCCAACGCTCGACGTTAGCGTCCTTGTGAGCATCCAGGAACTTCCGATAATACTGGATAGCAGATCGAATCTCCCCTTTTCCCTCATAAGCCCTCGCGGCAATAGCATAGCATTCTGATAGCTGGTAACTGGGAAGGAGCTGTTCCACCTTCAATGCTTCCGCCAAAGCCGCGTCGAAGTCTTTGTGCCTGATGTAGTAGGCGGCAAGCGCAAATGCCAGTTTCCCCTTATCTTCTTCCGTTGTGGCAGGAAGGATGCTGATTTCTACAGGCTCCGATTCCAGTTTACCTCGCCAAGTGTCCGTGTCTCCCGCGGGCGCGTTGGTAGCGTCCCACGTTGCTTTCACAATGTACTGGCCCGGTGCCAGAGACTTTGAGACTTGCGGCTCAAGGGAGAGGACGCATATGAGAGCATGAGGCCCGGTCTCATGGCTCACATAGCCCGCAGGATCCGGCGAGACAATCCGCTCTTGCCAATTGAGCTGTTGTAGGACTGGTTCTGTGGTCAACTCACCGTTTGCTTCTTTTTGGACCCTTTGCACCTGTACTGCTATTCCCCTGAACCACGGCCAGTTCTCACTGCCGACGATCACGTGCTGTACTTCGCTGCTTCCCTCTCCCTCTTCTGCCTGTTCTCCGGCTTCCTTGAGATGAAAGCGCTCGTCTATCAGCCCGACTTGGAGACTAATGGGCTCTCCCTGACACCACGTCTGGTTTCCGCCGACACTTTTCACATCCAGCAGTAACCTCAGAGGGGGCGCAGATTCCTCCGCGACAGCAACATCGTCCGCGCTGGCAGTTACGATCGCCGCGCTTCCTATGAGCAACGCAAACAGGACCTTAGTAGCCTTCATGTTTCTTCTGATTGTGTTAGTCCTGCCGCAGCTGCAGCTCTAGCCGCCAGCGCTCCACCTCGCTAGCGGCCCACGGCGCGTCAGTTTTCTCGAGTTCAGAAATGGCATCTGCCAACCTTCCTTGTGCGCGCAACGAACGCGCTGTAAGGTCGCACCTTAATGCCGTTTCGACGCTGGTTGGTGAGCTCCGTGTGAACTCACCGCCAAGAACCTCTCTGACCTTCTCGTATTCTTTTCTCGTCAGATATCGCCGTGCCAGCTCCAGCCTCACGCGCGCATCAAACATCGAGCCCTTGTGTTGAGCCAGGAACTGCTCACCTCTTTCGACTGCTTCGTCGCCTGTGGCGCGGAGAATCGCCACGAAGTCCTTGAAGGCTTTTCCCTGATCATCTGTGCGGGGGCTCACTTCCAGATGGATCACGTTGCTTTGCACGACGACGTTTCTATTGCCTGCGATTGGGTAATACGAGAAGGACAGCTGGAAAGAGCCGCTATGAAGCGACAGAGGGAACCAAGAGCACACATCGACATCCGCTTCCAGCACCTTACCCGCGGCGAGCGCAACGCTGGCCCAGGGCGCGGCAAGAACCTTGACTTGAGGCGCTACTTCCTCCCCCGCCGACACCACTCGGAGGCCAAGGAACACGACCGGCTGCAGAGGAGAAACCTCGAGGTCCTCATTCGAAAGGTTCCTAAGGGTGAGCTTGAAAACGACGTTCTCTCCTGCCGTGATCCTCTCCCGAGGACAAGACAGATCGAGCCTCAAATCTGGTTCTTCGTCTCCGGCCGGCATGTCCTGGGCAGACACCAACCCGGGCGAGAACAAGACCAGCACTGCGGCGACGAGAGTAATTCTCCTTTTCATGACCAGGCCTCCACAATCACGCTTCTGCCCTGAACTCCCCTGGCAGGCCAGAAACGTATGTAGCCCAGTACCCGTTGCTAAGAAATGGGCTGGGGTGGTTAGAGGCTCTCCGTCTTTGCTTCAGCTAACAGCGCTTCAAGCTTCTTTGGCACAATATCCTCTCGGCCGATTCTCACCGCTGCTGTGACTGCGAGGCGCAACACATCGTCACTCTCCTCATCCGACATCACCTGCGCCAGCGCCTCGATCACTCGTGGACGAACACTTCGGCGGAACCCATAGAGCTGCCCGAATGCTATGCCTCCAAGCATAGCTGTCGCCCTGGCTCGCACCTCCGTGTCTTTATCGCTTAACGATCTAACAGCCAAAGGAAGCAGTATCTTCTCCTCCAGTTCCGCGTA
>CAZDDA010000450.1:0-2569 GCA_964504085.1 uncultured Thermotogae bacterium
CATACTACTCCCACTGACCGGGAATGTCAAACCGAAAAGGTAACTTTTACCGGGGCAGGAGCTGAGACCTTTGCGAAAACGTTGGGCGCTTGAAACTTGACAAAACTCATGCGTAGGTCGGAGTCAGGTAGTCGGCGAAACGGAGCCGGCCGAGGGGGTTGCCTTTCAGTTCCAGCCGACTTCTTCTGCGGAATGGCCCGAAGCTGATCTTGCGAAGCCGGTAGTAGATCTGGAAGGCCTTCAGATAGAACCGCGCGTGGTAGAAGGAGGTGAAGCCTTTGGTGATGTGGTAGCGTTCCTCGAACTCTCCGATCGCCCTTTCCACAGGATTGGTGGTTTTGGGAATGTCTTTGTGGCTCACCAGCAGGCAAAGCTTCCCGTAGTACTTCTGCACCATATCGAAAACGCCGCAGACGGCCTCCGGCGCCTGCTCCCTCAAGCTCATGAACCGGGCATAGCGCTTTTTCACCTGCTTGAGTTTTCGGCTGGCGAGGAGGGTAGAAATGCTCTCGGTCAGCCGTTTCCTCCAGGCGTCCTCTGCCTTGTCGGCCAGGCTTTGCCGGATGATCCGCCGAGCGTCCCGTCCCGCGTGCAGCACACACTGGTTGTAGAGGCAATCCGGAAACACCTCCGCCACCACCCCTTCATAGCCCAACAGCAAATCGGTGGTGATGCTTTTGGGGCGGAATCCCATGACCTTCAGCTGCATGAGAAACGTCTTCATCGCCTCGCGGTTCTTGTGATGAAAGAGATCGACGGCCAGCAGATCCCCGACCTTGGTCCCTACGGCGGTAAAGACGTAGTTCCATGCCCCTCGTACCTTGATCCACTTCTCGTCGATGCACAACGGCTGCTTCCACTCTTCATCGCTGGAGAGCTCCAGGGTTCGCGCGCATTCTTCCCCTGCTTTCTTGACCCACCGCAGCACCGTGGTCAACGCCACCCGGATCCCGTGCTCCAACAGCTCATCGCAGACCCGAGCCAGGGAGCCCCGCAGATGAAAGATCCAGCGAAACGTCATGTTCTTCACTTCCCGGTGTACCCGTGCATACAACTCCACGCCTTTGGGAGGAACGGTGAAGTACTTCGTGCGGCATTTCGGATTGAGGCAGCGGTAGATGTAGGAATAGTCCTGGATCTTTTCTCCTCTTGCGTTCACATAGCCGCGGGGGCGACGGAAGAAAAACCGTATATGGGCGCTGTGGCAGTCCGGGCAGTAGATTTCAGGCAGGAGCAGGCCCAAAACCCGCCTCAAGAATCCTACCTTGCGCCTGCAGTCCCGCCGCAGCTTCTTTCTCGGGATATAGAGATCCTTCTCCGTAGGACTCGCCCGGTGACGAATGCTCTCGCGGTAGATGCGCTTCAATTGCTGGTAGCGACCACTGTGCACAATCGCTTCGCGTACCTCTGTTTGTACTTTGCCCAACAGAGCTTCGATGATCTCAAACAACCGTTCTATCAAATATCCTGCCCCCATGAACGCTTCGGGAGTGTTCTTGGAGGCTTTCTCCCTCATCAGTTTGATCACCCGCCTGCCGTCCAACTGCCTCAAGGCACTACAGAGGGTACGCTCGGAGATCTCTCCACATGTCCCCTCGGCCTGAAGCTTCTCTTTGATCTCGTGGAGGAAGAGAAAGGGGTCCGCCACTACGATCTCCGCCAGACGGTCCAACAATCCGGGAGTGATCTTGTATTTCTTCCGCTCGCCGGCCAGAAGTGCTCTCAAGCCCTCCCTCTTGTACACCTGCCACCGGCGGTTGATCATCTGCCGAGAGACCCCGATGATCCGCCCCACCTCCTGCTGGTTGAAGTAGCGCCGTCCCTCCACAGTGCGCATCTTCAGCATCCGGATCACCTCGTCATCCGTGGCTTCTCTGTCGTTGAGCGGAAGCCGAATCACATGGGGCCGAGGGAAAACCACTACCAGATCCTCTTGCTCTCTGAGGACCTCTACCTTCTTCTCAGCGTAAGCGCTGGATTGGTTGAGCATGCCAGCCCCCTCAGCGTCCGCCGCGAAGCATTTCGGCGTTGATACGGACCAGCTCGTCGATGGCGGCCTTCAGTTGTCTGTAGTCGCTCAATTTGGACTTGATGGCGGGAATCTGTTCTTCCTTGATGGGAATCAATTTGGTTTTGCCCTTGTAGCTGAAGGACAACATCAAGGAGGTGTGACGCCGCTGGGTTTTCGCGCAGTAGCAATTCGGCTTACCGCATTTGGTTTTGAGCTCGTAGATGGAGCCCCGGATGACGTCGTCCAGAGACCGGATCTTCTCGAGGGTTTTCCGTTTTTCCTCTTCGAGGTTCATGGGTGTATCCTCCTCTATCTATATGTTGCAGCCGCATAAAGATATTGTACCTGAAAAAATCCACTCCCGCAAGCCCCGGAAGTGGAAAAAAATCGCAGGCCTTTTCGCCCTTTTTGTGTCAAGCTATTATCGCACTGGTGGTTTACTGTTCAACGTTTTCGCAAAGGTCTCGCAGGGTAGGCTGCATCTGAGGCCGTTTGTCTACGGTCTCGTCTCCTCCGTGGACCCGGAGACTTGGCGGAAACGCTATGAAGTGGATTACG
>CAZDDA010000451.1:0-2560 GCA_964504085.1 uncultured Thermotogae bacterium
CTTCAGAAGGCAGGTGAGCTGCTTGGCATCAAGGTTCTCGACCACTTGATTCTTGGACCTGACGGGTACGCGTCAATGCGACAGCTGGGGCACATCTAGGCCACGAGGCACGACGCGGAAAGCGAAGCGCCTTTGGAGCCTACTACAGCTACCTCAGGTTGTCACTCCCTCCACTAATGGTCAATCGAGACATGACCGTGGATTCAGCGTGTCGGACTCGTCGGTGTCTCCATCTAGATTTCTACCCGCGCGGCGGATAGGGATCGTTGCCGTATGTCCACTCTCGCTGGATCACGCCATCCTTGCCGTGCACAACAACCTGGGATGGCTCGTTACCCTGAGCCAAGGTTCGCGCCGACTCAATCGCACCAGCTTTCGTGTCGTGTACACTCGACGCCCGCTGTCCGCCTGCTCGCGTGACCGCCCAGCGGCCATCACGCGGAACGATGTGGTATTGCTTCCTCATTCTTCTCCACCTCCTTCTGCCATTGTCTTCGTGGCAGCTATACGCTACAATACGCATCGTGACATGTCAAGTTGTTCGATATACGACACACGTCACCTGGACAAGGAGGGAGGACGAAGCATGAACGGAGGTACTGCGCAGCTGGTGACGCTAGGCTCGCGAATCCAGCGTCACAGGGAGGTGACAGGTCTATCTCAGAAGGCACTAGGAGACATGGTCGGACTAAGCAGATCAAGCATCGCACAGATCGAGGCGGGGAAGCGGAAGGTTGATGTGTTGCTGCTGCGAGAACTGGCACGGCAACTTGGAGTCGATGCAATGCAGCTTCTCGGAGAAGAGGAGGAGGCAGGTGATTCTGACTCTGCTGATACCGCGATTGCTCAAGAGGTCTTTGATGGAGGCCAGGTTGGCAACGAATCGCTAGCTGACTTCCTTGCCACTCTGAGGAACTACCGGCAGCTCCTTGCGAGTACAGAAAGGCCAAGGCCCGCGCTTCCGGAGCCATCCGATGGCATTTCCACAAGGACTCCGAAGTATCGCATCGCTGCAGAGGCGATCCGGGTACGAGAAGCCATGGGCCTGGGGGATTCGCCGTGCGGCGACTCCCTCAGGGCATTGATTGAAGGTTCCGGTGTGCCAGTCTTCACGTTGGACCTCGACCCGGAAGACGTATCCGGACTGTATGTCAACTACCCCGGAGTCGGTCCTGTGCTCATGGTCAATGGAAGGCAGCTTCGCTGGAGACAGAACTTCACTCTGGCACATGAGTTCGGGCATGTCTGGCTCCACAGAAGCGAACGCGCCATTGCCAGCCGCATCTTCAGTCCCCCGGAGGCGACTCGCGAGATTGAGGGACAGGCCAATGCGTTCGCCGCCGAGTTCTTGATGCCTGAGAAGACAATCAAGAGAGCTCTGGCGTCTCTCGTCGACAGTGAGCAGATCACCGCAGAAGACGTCGTTCACCTTCAGCGGATGATGGGTGTGAGCTACAAGGCAATGCTCATTCGACTGAAAGCTCTTCGCCTGATCGGCCGCAAGCGATTCGAGGAGCTGGCAGCCAAGAGACCGGTCAGTGTGGCGTTCAGACTGGGGTACGAGGTTCACCCGACCGAAGTCGGCGATGAATTCGAGATCCCACTTGAGGAGCGGTTCGCTCGGGAGTACCTCTTGCTAGTAATCGAGGCGTGGAATAGCGGTAGATTGGGCGAGGCACGGGCCGCTGAAATGCTGCGAACGGACATCTTGTCGTTGAACGAGTTCATGAACCGGCAGGCCGAGGAAGCGGCGCTTCAACAATCTGAGGTTGTGCCAGAGAGTATCGGGGGGTGAGAGTTGAATGGATTCGGGTGGTGAAGAATTCGAGGTTCGGTATGTGCTCGACAACCGACCTTTGATCAACTTCGTATTGACTGGACACGGCGACCTTCTTCAGTGCATCTGTGACAACCGAACGTGTACCACCAGCTCGGTGCGCGCTCAGTTTGAGAAGTCGGCGAAGCATCTCTGCTCAGCACTGAGCAGATCACGCAGAAGTGACTGCGATTGCACCCAGGCGATGCTGGCAGCATGCGGATCATGGTCTCAGCACTTCGACCCAGGTGCTATCGAAGTCGTCAGCATCCCCGCGACTCAGGCAAACCTCACGCTGACCCTGGAGCGCAAGTACCCCGATGCTATCGATCCGGGTGAGTCGGACGTGTTGGCGCTGTGTCTCCAACGGTCCTGGATCGCTGTGCTGGACGATCTTCCTGCACGCCAGGTGGCCCTGGAACTGGGTGTGTCTACCATCGGAACAGTGGAACTGCTAATCCGGGCAGTGGATCGCGAGGTACTCACCTTGCTGGAAGCGGAAGAGATGCTTGAATGCATGCGTCAGACACCTTGGGGGAGAGCCCCGACCTACTCACTATCCGATGCACGTAGCGGTATCCAGGCGATCTGGCCGGAATGATCACCGGCTGTGTCAGGCGCCTGCTGGGCTACTCGACTTGTTCTGCACGTCCTAGGATATACCGCTCGAACGCCCGTGATGTCTCCAACGTCGTACGGAGCTTCTCCTCGAGGGGGACGTCGAGGCCGATCTCCAAATACGAC
>CAZDDA010000452.1:0-2554 GCA_964504085.1 uncultured Thermotogae bacterium
TCTTGGCGGTGCAAGGGGATTCGATTCCCAAAGGATACATCTTCTTCTGCTACAAAGATCGGTTCCATTTGATGGTCCAGATGGAGGCTGGCTTGCAGGAGTGCGTCAAGCATCTCGTTGATAGCTGCGAAGCCGGGGAGATCGAGATCAACGACCGTCTGGAGAAGGCGCTTCGCGCTCATTTTCAAGCAGAGTCTGAGAAGGAGTCCCCTTGACCTTTACGGTCACGCCGCTATGCTATAGGTGTGAAGTAGTCAGGTTTTTTGTTCATGTGAGCAGTCACAGGAGGCGCGTATGTTTGGGCCTAGAACGCCGGAAGAAGGATTACGTAACGTCAGGGTTTTCGAGAGCGGTGCCGTGGTTCTGCAGTTCGTGGCCGTCAGGGTGAATTACGACTGGTCGCCCATCGATCCAGCTTACACTCGTGAGGATGGCAGCGTCATTCGGGTTCACCGCAGTGGGCGGACACTGATAGTGGAAGAGTTCGTCGGCGGAGACGAGAAGATCGAGAAGAGCGATGAATCTGCGGCCAAGACCGAGTGAGGCTGTTTTCGAGATCATTCGCCGGGCATGTAGGCAGTACCCTTTTGTTACGGCGATGGAGGTGTTCAACGTAGTCAAGTCGAGGTGTTCTCGGCAAGGTCTCGAAGTCCCTACGCGACGGCAGTTTTTGACCGCGTGGGACGATCTGCATCCTGTTGACAAGCGCCTTTGATTCGTGGATTGTTTTTGGAATCTGGCTTGACCACTGCGGCTTGATCGCTATACTATTTAGTGGAAAAGCCGTGATGAGCACGAACACTTTTGAGAAAGGAGAGAAGCGATGAAGCGAATGTTAGCCGTCGTCGGGATCGTTGTGGTTGTCTTATGCGGAGTGCCGATCTGCGGATGCGGGGTCATTCTGGACCCCATCATCGACTGCGTAAATCCTCCGGACAAGGACCTCGTGAAGTCCCCGGCGGGTTACAAGGTCGATCTTACGATGGGGGAGTACAATCCCGACCTTGCCAAGTTGGACAAGATTCTCGGCATCGTGGAGAAGCATTACGAGGTCTCGTTCAAGGAGGTTACGTTTCAGGTGCGCAAAGCGCCTTTCGATTACTATTTTCAGGTAGGCGGCCAGGTCAAGCTCGTGCGACTGAATGGCTACTGCGATCCTGCGGGTGGGTTTATTATCTCCGACCCTGCGTGGCGCGTGTTACCACACGAGCTGGCGCACGATATCTTATATGGCCAGGGCTACAAATACAGTAGCCCTGAGCAGGCCAACCACAAGCATGGCATATACGCTGAAATCGAGAAGGTGGTTGCTGAGGGCATGGGCGCTGCTGGCACGAGAGACGGCCCTCTTCCTACCTGTATACACTCTGGCGTAACACATTGATTCTGCTGCGAGCCGGCCGACGGTTTTACTGGATGGGGTGGAGGGACTATCGCAGAGGTTGTCCATCATGCGGGTACCCCGGCGTGGTCTAAACGCTGGGGTACTCTTGTGGGCCTCAGCGGGCGAGGAGCAATGGCGCAGGAAAAGAAAGATCGGCGGCTGAGGGGGTTGCTTCCGCTCAGGCATCGTCTTGTGGCTTATGAGGGAGCGGTAGCGGAGGTCAAATCTGCTCTCGATGGCAAGAGGAGGCTGCAGAGGTGGGTGGCGGACTTGTGGTACGACCTGCGCCGTCATGCGGTCAACCCTGAGAGCGCGATCCAGCTTTCGTTCGATGACGGCACCGAGTGGCTCTCCGAGAGGGATAGCGCACGTGTTGTCTACTTCTTGCGAGCGTTCGGCTGTGAGATCGGGGGCACGGGGAGCGCCGCTAACGAGATTGACCCTATGCTCATGGCGGTAGCCTACGCTTTGGTGACACTGCCCTCTGAGGAGTTGATGCCCCTCTTTTCGGCGATTGTGAGGCATTCGAGCAGTGCAAGGCGCGAGAGGTTGGCGGCGACCAAGGAGCAGGACGATGGATGAGTGCACACGTGTGCACTCGGCTTCGGTCGGGTGCCGGGCGGAGTCTATGGCACACTATCGTCTGGGTCTCTTTGGCAATACCATCCAACAGTGGGATAGCTACGATGAGATGATGGCTGCGCCTTATGATGGTCCTATTGTCATTCGGGCCAAGGGTGGTTTGGGCGGCAGCCTGCCGTGTCGTTACGGCGTTCCTAAAGGCGATGTGGCTAGTGTCCTCCGCGAGCCCGAGTGGTCATCGATTCCCCGTGATCTGCTATTTTTCAACGAGGAGATACCGGTCGAAGCTGTGCGCTTGAATGCTGAGGTCATGCGTACTCATCGCGGTCTCTATTTGTACTACTCTACGGTGCGGGCTCATATGCGGGACGCGCTAAAGTTCGCCCCTCAACACGCCGAAGGTCTCCGGGCGCTCTTGATCCTGCGCAGGAGTTGTTGCGAACAGGGCTATGCGTGCTTGAACGATCTTCTCTCATTGTTCCCCGACGCAGTGATCGAAGTGACGTGCTTGGATCGTGCCGTGGGAGACCGGCAGTGGCGTACTGTCATTTGGGAGGTCAGGGAGTATTGATGTCATACGACGCTTGG
>CAZDDA010000453.1:0-2553 GCA_964504085.1 uncultured Thermotogae bacterium
CATGCCAACACGGAGGGGGCATCGGAGCCCAGAGGACCTAGACGTAGGTGGCAGGGTGTGATAGAACTCTGTTTGGACCCTGTTCCCTGGAGCGAGCTACTCTTAGACTCCTCACAGCCTCGTAATAGTCAACATTGATTTCTCTGGAAAACTATGCTGTGTTGGGCAAGTACCATTCCTGAATGGTCTCCCTTGTGAACGATCTTAAGCCCGCGGGTTCTTGAGCCCTCGATTAAGTATCCTGCTGTATCTAGGCCGTAGTTCCTGCCAATTGGACTCAGAAGGGTTACAACAAGGTTCGAATATGCCAGGTCGTGAAACACGAAGTAGCCTTTCGGTTTCAACACTCGGCTCACCTCTGACAACACGCACCCCCAATCACCTATGTGGTGGAAGACATTCAGTGACAGCACCATTTCAAACTCGGCATTCTCGAAAGGGAGGTCCGTCGCATCTGCCTTAAAGAATCGCAGGTTTTCATGCTCGTCGTAATGGCTTTTCGCAAGTTGAACTTGCTCCGGGTCAGCATCGGTGGCAACAACCTGCATACCCTGTTTATTGCTCAGATGTGCGGCAACCGTTCCAGCGCCACAGCCGATTTCCAACACCTTCCCTACAGCGCTGCTATCGAAGTGCGTGAATAGGAGCTGGAGAATCTCCAAGTTCCTTTTGCCATGTTTGCTGGCGTTAACAAACTTCTTTTCAAGTCTGGTCATCTTCATGATAGCCATCCTGTTTACTTCCGCTCATGCGAAGTCCTCCCCATCAGCCGTGCCTCGCGGATGCGGGGAACCCAACCTCTAGCCACTATCTGAGGCGAAGCCGTACGCCCAGGCCTCCCAGCGCTTGGAGCCGAGCCTCTCAGGGCAGCGGAAGCGGACGGCGCTCCATACGCTGATTAGACAGTCTCGTGAGCCGCCGCGGGCCTCAGCAACCAGATGAGCAGAGAGCCACTCACAGCTCCGAGCACTACCCCACCCAGCAAGAGGCCAGCTTCCGCCCACGCGACGCTGGCTAGCCAAGCAACAGCCCACGACACCGAGCTCGCGGAAATCCACCACAGGGCCCGGGAAGTACGACGCCTGAGCACGGGCGCCTGAAGCAAGCCTGCGAGCGCACCGCCGGCTAATGCGACCAGGACAAGCCACGTGTCGGATGTCTCGGTTGCGTTGAACCAGACCCCGGATACGACCACGCCCACGACGAACGGAATCCCAAGGCCGGTTGCGGCGCCCCATACCCACCTGCTCGTGAGGGGAAGCACTCCGCGAACGGCGACCAGCTGGGCAAGGCCTACTACCGCGCCCAGGACGAGACCTACGATCAGATTTGTCTCTTCAGCGAAGAACAGGCCGACGACAGCGTAAGAAAGACCGATCGCAAGAAGGGCTCCAACAAACCACCCGATGAGAGTCCCCAGGAACCACCTACCGAAAAGGCCCCACCTGCCATCTCGCACCTGCTGCCCCATCAAGCCCTCCTTTTTCGTTGGTCGAGGCTGTCCAACGTTACGACTTTACCCCGTTCGGCAGCCACGAAATAACGCAAATCTTAGCCTCTCGTTCGCCGCTTCATTTGCCTTGGAAGTGTTTTCGGAACAGTTCCTCGGCCTTCTTCATTCCTTCTGCTGTGACTCCGACTGACGGGGCTTTGCCCTTTGGATCGGAAATCCACCCCTTCTGGTGGAGGCGGCGCATCGTCTGCCAGTCAAAACCCTTCCACGCTCGGCTACCTTCGTGCTCTCGCGACATGACGAGATACAGCAACGCCAGAGTCATCTCATCGACTTTGTCTTTGTCGTATTCCATGGTTGTTCTCGGCGAACGGAGCGCGCATCTCCGCCTGTAAGACTTCAGCCCCATACTCCCTTACTCAAAGAGGCTGTCACTATACAGTGCGTACCGTTGACGCGCCCAAAGAACGCGCCGTCATCAGCCGTGAGATATGCTTTCTCAAGGTCCGGTGGAGCATGATGCGAGATCACCCTGAAACCCCGCTCCGACAAGAATTCCTCTATTGCCCCCTCTTCTATACCGAATGTCCAACCCTCTCCTGCTTTCGAAACCCGCTCGAAAATCTCTTTCTCACCGTAGAACCTGTTCTCCCGCCTGAGCACGGACGCATAGATGTAGTCAAAGACAACCATGCTCCCTTCTGCCCCGGTGTCACGGAGGAATGCCAAGGTACTGTCCACTGCTTCCGAGTTCAGATACATCGTCACCCCTTCCCACAGGAAAAGACTTCTTTGATTCTCTCGATAGCCGACAGCGGAAAGAACCTCCGAAAGACCCTGCTTATTGAAATCTATGGGCACGAAGACAAGCTCCTCGGGAAGCGCAACCCCTTTTCGATTCAATATCTTGATCTTGGGTCGCTGCGTGGTCCGAATGTCGAGTTCGAAAATCCTTGTTCCTTTATTTCTGCTGTTGAAGCGAAGCGCTCTTGTGTCCATGCCGGCACCAAGCAGCACAATCTGTGAGACGTTGTTCTCCAGCGCATCAATGAAGATCTCATCCAGCAGTTTCGTTCTCGCTAGAACATACTCGTAGATGC
>CAZDDA010000454.1:0-2552 GCA_964504085.1 uncultured Thermotogae bacterium
CTCATGCTCGCGAGCTTCTCCGGCATGCGCTTGAGCGTGCCCCACGTCTTCCCGTCGTCCGTCGAGCGCGCGCGGAGCATGGGACGCCCGTTCCCGTTGCGCATGAGACACAAAAGGTCCCCGTTCGCCAGCCGTATCATGCAGGGCAGATGAAGCGGAACCGACCCCACCTAGCACATCCAAGGTGGTTCTCATCCGCGACGAAGACGTGGTTTCCGAAGGCGGCGCCATTGATGCGCAGTTGGTACAGCAAATGCTGGATGCAGCGGTTGTGACTTTGTGCGAAAAGCCGAGCGCTGCCGAATGCTGGCGAGATATCATTCAACCTGACGATATCGTCGGGATCAAGACAAACGTGTGGCAATACCTTCCGACACCCGATTCCGTGAATGATGCGCTGCGAAATGGTGTTTTGTCAGCGGGCGTTCCGGAAGGCAACATCGGGGTCGCCGATCGCGGTCTCGTGAATAACGAGTTGTTCCAAAATAGCACTGCTCTGATCAACACGCGACCGATGCGCACGCATGCATGGTCCGGTGTCGGAAGCCTCATAAAGAACTACATCACCTTCGTGCCGCGCCCGCCAGACTACCACGATGACGCGTGTGCAAACCTCGCCACTCTTTGGGAACTTCCGGTTACGAGGGGAAAGACCCGCCTGAACGTCCTCGTAATGCTCACCCCGCAGTTCCACAACGTTGGGCCACACCATTTCGACGCGAGTTACGTGTGGACATATGGCGGATTGATCGTGAGCAAAGACCCCGTGGCTGCAGACAGCGTCGGCCTCAGGATTATCCAGAACAAGCGACAACAGGTGTTCGGGGAGGAACAACCACTTCAACCGACGGCCCACCACATCGCGCTGGCCGACACGGTACACCACCTCGGCAACGCCGATACGAACAATATCGAGCTCGTGGCTCTGGGGTGGGACGCTGATATGTTGCTCTGACGCTCCACCCTCAACGAAGGTGTCACGAAGGAAACCTCCCGGAGTTGTTAAGGCTCCGGGAGGTTTCTGTTGGCGGCCGCCTAGCGAGCTGCCTTACTCGACCGGCTCGAGGACCTCTGCTTCCTCCTTCCGGTTGTCATCGTTCGACTTTGTTTTCTCAACCTTGCCCAACACCGCAGGCAATTCGATTCCAGCCTGCTCCGCCAGGTCGTGCATCGCCGGCAACGAACCGATAAGACTCGAAAGGAAGTTCGCGGTGGAACCTCTTCCTCCCTTACTGCCGGATCCGGAATCCCAAACCGTAATCTTGTCGATCTTCAGGTTCTGGATCGCTTTGACTTGTTCGGCCACAAGCGTCGGCAGCTGCTCGATCATCAGCAACGTAGAAGCGATCTGTGGGTTCTCGGTGCAGGCGAGGATGAGCCTTTCATAACCCTCGGCTTTGGCTTCCAGCACCTTTTGGGTACCCGCCGCCTCTGCAGTGTACTTGGCGAGGATTGCGTCGGCCTCACCTCTTGCCACGCGGCGGGCACGTTCCGCCTCGGCTTCGGCTGCGATCTCGATCCTCTGCTTTTCGATCTCTTGCTGTGCCAGGTCTTCCTTTGAAAGCCTGGCGAGTTCTCGCTCGCGCTGCGCCAGGTAAATCGCCTTCGCGGCTTCTGCATCGGCCACATCACCTCGGCGTTTTGCCTCGGCACGAACCTCCGCGAGTTTGGCGTTGGAGTCAGCTATCTCCGCTTGGGACGTGTTCTCACCCTGTACGGCCTGCGACTCCGCGGACGCAACCTGGATTCGCTGTTGTTGTTCTGCGTTCTTCTTGGCCGCGACGGTCTCCGCTTCCCGTTCTGCGGTTGCGATCTCATAATCGCGCCTCGATTTGACCTCACCCTGGATCGCGACTGCTTCGAGTTCCGCCACCCGCACACGCTGATCGCGCTCGGCGTCTTTCTGACCGGTTGCGCCGTCTCGTTCCTGTTGGGCGACGTCAACCTTGGCGCGGTTGATCGCCTCAGCCGCCGCTCGTTTACCGATCGCCTCGATGTAACCGCTTTCGTCAGTAATGTCACGGATGTTCACGTTGATCAGAGTCAAGCCTACCTTGTTGATTTCATCCGCTACGTTCTCGTTGATCAAGTTCATGAATTTTTCACGATCCTTGTTGATCTCTTCGATCGACAGCGTGGCGATGACGAGACGTAGCTGACCGAGGATGATGTCCTGCGCCTGTTCCTGAACCTTCTTCTCGTTGAGAAGCAAAAGCCGCTCTGCCGCAAGATTCATGAGGACTGGATCGGTCGAGATGCCAACCGTAAACGTGGCGGGGACATTCACACGGATGTTGTTGAGCGACAGCGCACCTTCGAGCGGTATGTCTATCACCATAGGCTCGAGATTCAAGAACGCATGATCCTGGATGAGCGGCAGTACGAATTTGCCGCCGCCGTGAAGGCACTTGGCCGCCTGGTTTACTCCGACCTTTCCGTAAATGACCAGGACCTTGTTACTCGGACACCGCTTGTACCGTTTTGCAACAAAAACAACAAAAAAAAGCAGAAGCAGCAGAACAGGGCCGATGACAGCCAAAGCCATGAATCCC
>CAZDDA010000455.1:0-2552 GCA_964504085.1 uncultured Thermotogae bacterium
GAAAGAGAATCAGGTGCTTCATCTCATCGGTCACGTACGTATTGGTGGAGGTGAGCATGCCGATATCCTCCCAGTACGTGCCTGATAATCCGTCCTCTTTCACGTCGGTGATGAGATATTCCTCCCGAGAACGCTCCAGGCGCAGGAGGTTGCCGTCAAGGTCGGTGACGATGAAATTCTGGGCGTTCGGGCTGCCTGCAGATATCCAGGAATCCGAAACCTCTTTCCCCTTGCCTTACTGCAATCCCCGCTATCTTCTCCATGAATATTCGTACCTCCTCAAATTCGTGGCCCAGTGGCTCTTTCTTTGCGCGACACGACTAGATGGTCTGTGCAAGCGAGGTGACCATCAGAGAACGCCTAACGCTTCCAGTTCCTTTCGAAGGGGCTTTCGCTCCTCGTCGGTATACGGTGTCAACGGTCTACGCGGTCGGCCACCCTTCAGACCGATGAGATCCAGGGCCGCTTTGATGCCAGCGGGATAGCTTCTTCTAACCAACAGGTTGGTAAGAGGAATGATGTCGTACTGAAGCTTTCTGGCCTTCTCGATATCGCCCAGCATCCAGGCGTCGTACAAAGCGACAACGCGGTCGGGGACGACGATGCCGGTGACGGACGTTGGTCCCGCTCCTCCGAGCACAAGGGTTTCAAGAAGGTATGTGTCTCTGCCACAGAAGACAGTGAGCTTATCTCCCACGAGGTTCAGCACATCCGCAATTTGTGATGTATTGCTTTCCTTTAAACTCATGATGTTGTCGATCGCGCTTAACTCTTTAATGATGGCAGGTGATAGATTTCTCCCTGCCGCAGGTGTATTGTAGATTTGAATGTGCAGTTTTATCTCCGCGGCCACAGCTTCGAAGAACTCAACGATCTCCCTGTCCGTATAGCTGTATAAATACGGAGTCAGTACGAAGACGGCGTCAGCCCCCACTTCCGCTGAGAAATGTCCCAACTCCAGCACAGTACGCATGCTGGAATCGCTGATCCCAGCAATGACCGGAACTCGACCGTTGACCTCTTCCACTGTGAATTTGATCACACGCTTACGTTCCTCAACGGATAGGCTGGCGAACTCACCCGTGAATGCAAGCGTGATCAGGGCACTGATGCCATGGTTGATCAAGAAGTTGATGTGTTCGCGGGTTGCAGCTTCATCGATCTCCTCGTTTTCTGCAAATACAGTGATGGGTGCCGACAGAACACCGTCCAGCTTCGTGTACATTCCTTAATCCTCCTCGTTGGTTCTATTGGATCAACGGTTCTCAATAACCTGGGTGTTGGCCGTATCTGCCACGATGTACGCAAAGTCACCGGGGTTCACCCGCAAGAACGGCTTCAACGTCATCGCAGCGAGCAGCAGCGATTCTGCAAAGGGTGCCGAGATCGTATCCAGAACCTCGAACGTGTAGGGGCTGATTACCCTTCCCAAAACGTCTCCCTTGGGCACAACGGTCCCCAGGTCCTCTATCCCCTTCTCCGACACAAGCAGTCCTCCGTGTGCCGGCCTCAGGTTCAGTTCGGGCTTCACGATCACCTGTTTTTCAGGCAGCTTTGGCGTGCCTTCCAGCATGCCCAGGTACTTCATCACGTTCGTGACTCCGGTGACCCCGACCTCAGGCACCGTACGCACTAGGTCCTTCCCCTTTCCTCGCTCCAACCAGATCCCGTGGAACTCCCCTACTTCGGAGCTGTAGACAGGGACCGCCTGAGAGCGCAGATACTCTTTTGATGTACCCCACTGCCGTTTCTTGACGACCTCCTCTTTCTGAGTATCAAGAAGGATCTCGTTTCCGTATACCTTTGATATTTCGATCTCTTTCTCTGATGCCTTTCCCAAATACCCGTAGGAGAGCTCGAGATCTCCTGTCGCTGCGTGCAGGTCGATCACGCAGTCGCTTCCGGGGAACACCTCTTGGCTGATCTTGTACGTGATCCGTTCCGTCAACCACCCGTCCGGTCGACCCGGCCACAGCCGATTCATGTTCCCGCTGTCGCCGAAGATGGAGTCGATCCAGGTGCTTCGAGTCCCACCCTCGAACGCCACCGGGTTACACACCGGTATCCCCACAAAAGTACCCTTAAGCTTTCCTGGATCGAGCGTCTCTACGAGCGTTTTGATGACACTGATCTGCTGAATCTCGTAGCCGTGTGCTGTTGACATCACCACAAGCTTTGGTCCAGGAGCGCTTCCTGCCACCACGTGGACCGGGATTCTCAATGGCGCACCATCGGCCATCATGCAGATATCCAGAAAGCCAAAACTCTTCTTCCCTCGTTCTACTTTGACTCCCGCTATTCTTTCTCCGGGCATACTTCCTCACCTCCAAATGAACTCGTTCAAGGGCGATCTGTCCGATAGGAAGACCAGAGGCAGGAAGGGATTTCCTGCCTCTGAATCTTGGTCGATCTAGCGTTAGGCCTATTCTTCCTTGTAGACGCTATACAGGTACCATCCATCGTAGACCGGATTGGAGAGGAAACCTTTTACGGTGTTGCGCATGACGTCGAAGCTGGTCTCAACATCTACCCAGATGTAAGGCGGGTCGTAG
>CAZDDA010000456.1:0-2551 GCA_964504085.1 uncultured Thermotogae bacterium
TCACCAGCCAGAACCGTCCTTTGAGCTTCTCAACATGGAACGCCCCCGTTGCCTCGCCCACGACGCTCATCATCCCGCCATAATTGTCGAACTTCATCTCTTCTCCGGAACAATGCCCGGCTACACTCACGAGCAGTGCGCCCAGGAAACCGGCAATCAGACTTCTCTTGCGGGCTCCGTCACGGCCGATCCTGATACCCCCTTATCGCTTGGCTTCGAGCGGCCCCCATATCGCGAACCTCAGAACCGCCGCCCCGCATCGCAGCGCCAGATCCTAAGCCATCGTCCCTCCGACTTCAAGCGCCTCTAGCGCGGCCACATCCGCTGCTCATCACCACCCTTGCGCCGGGTTACCCGACGCCGACCGTCGCCTCTCCCCTAACCTCCATCCACCCCGCCACTTTCCGATTGACAGCATGCCACATGCGCCATAGATTCAGGGCGTATTCGGGACCGCTGAAGCATCGAAACTGGATCCCTTTGACTCGTGTCTGCCGACCGCCAAGAGGGGCGGTCAAAGGAGGTAGGAATAAGCATGCGCGAATTCGCAGTGGCGGAAAGAGCAAGCTGTTGAGGGAGGTGGGAGATGCTCGCCGGAAGCCGGCCCAACAAGAAATCGAAGTGGCGTGTGGTCAAGTGGGTGATTCTTGCATTGGTTGGGTTCCTGGTAGCGTTCCCGATTCTAAAGCAACTGAGCCTCTACAGGGAGTCTGCTTTGAGGGCGACGTGCAACAATAACCTAACGCAAATCTGGTTCGCCATGACAATTTACTCGATCGATCACGGGGACAAATTCCCGCAAGGAGAGACAGGGGCTGAGGTCATTGCGAAACTGATCGAAGAAGGATACTTGGAGGCCGGAGAAAAGGGAGCGCTCTACATGTGTCCGGGCGCAGCGGGGGGGACGGTCACCTGGGAGCGGACAAGCGTGGAGCTGACAGAAGAAGACTGCAGCTACGTGTTCCTAGCAGGGGTCAACGCAGACTCGAATGACAAGTTCATGGTGGCCTTCGACAAGAGCCCGGACAACCACTGGACAAGATTCCTCCTGGTCACACAGTCCGGACGCAGAGGGCGCAACGTCCTTTTCGCAGATGGTCACGTGAGCTTCATACTTGAAGACGAATTCCAGCAACGCATGTCCTGGCAGCGAGACATGATGGAGAGAATGGAGGAGGGCAGAGAATTCATCCCGTTCGGAGATTGGGATGTGCCTCGCAGGGGCGATACAGGAGGGACGCAATGAACGTTCGTGAATATGGCGGAGTCGCACGATCGCTGGGAGACGTGGTGCGCGGAACTGTGAGTCTGGGGATATACATGCAAAAGGAAGCATTGTTCTGCGCGAGCCTTCTTCTCGCTCTTGGCGGGCTCATTGCTGCTGTCCTTACGTGGCGTCGGATGAAACATAATGGCACCGCACGTCGCGCGAAGTTGCTGATACTCATCGGCGTGCCAGCATCCATTCTGATAGTTGGGCTTGCGCTCTTCATCAGTTCTCCCCTGATCGCGTCTATTCTCTACACTGAGCGGGAGCGGGTGACCCGTGCCCCGAGTTGCCCGATGACCCTGAAAATGATCGGCCTAACGATGCATCTGTATTCGGAGGACTACGACGGCTGGTTCCCTGTGGGGCCGGAGGGCACGGACAGTTCGTACGCACTAGGGATTCTCAGCTACGACCTCGGAGAGGAATTCCCCTATTTCACGAATGTGCAGAGGCTCCTTTGCCCTTCAGACCTCGATACCGTCGTTGGTCATTGGCAGATAGACGGGCGTGGCCGCTCTGCTGCGCACGGCGGCCTCCGTCCCTCTTCCACCAGCTACGAGTACGTCCCAGGTCTCAGAACGGACTCCCTTCCGTCGTTCATAGTTGCATTCGACGACGCTCCAAGGAAGCACTGGGCCCCTTATGATTACGTCGGTCGCTCAGTCCTGCAGGCTGATGGCAGCGCTGCCTATCTTGAAGAGGACGAATTCCAGCAACGCACGTCCTGGCAGCGCGAGATGATGAAGCGGATCGAGGAAGGCGGGAAGTCGGTCCCGTTTGACGAATGGCGAGAAAGCGACGAGGCAACGAAGTGAAACGACTCGGCAGGCGCATGCGCATATTCCTCATCATCGTCGGCAGTCTGATTGTGCTCGTCGTCGGCGTCCGCTTCGGGTTAGACGCGCTCCTGACGGCGAAGCTCATGCGAATGGCCTCCGACATGGGCCTCTCCTGGCCCCCTCGGGTGACGCCGTCACCAATCGCCGATTCCGAGAACGCCGCGACGGTGTATCGGGAAGCCTGGAAGATCATCGAGGACGTCCCCAGCGACCCGGACTGCCAGGAGTCGGAGGAAGCCAAACGCGAAGCCGCCGCAGCCGACAGCCTATTCGAAAAGCTCAAGGCGGACGAGTACGATAACCTTCTCGACGACATCGAAGTCCTCCGCCCCTTCCTCGCCCGCCAGGAAGAAGGGCTCAAGCTCCTTGTCGAAGCCGCCTCGCGCTACAAGTGTGACTTCAACGTGGACTATAGCCAAGGTTTTGAAACCGACCTATCTCA
>CAZDDA010000457.1:0-2550 GCA_964504085.1 uncultured Thermotogae bacterium
CGACCCTACGGCAAATCACATCGCGTTCAAAAAGGACAGTCTCGTCCTGCGCACGTCGCTTCCCGAGGACATAGGCCGGCAGTTGGTCGTCGTGCCGCCGGCCGAGGCTTCGCAGATCGGCGATCGGATCTCCGGGACGACGTGGTGTCGAAAGCCGTCGCATGTCCTGGAATGGAGATGGAATCCGATTCCCGTATCAGAGACGATCTTCGAGGCGGCGGTGAACCTCAATCTCCTGGTGACCAATACCTCTGATGGGGGGAGCGGCTACAGCGCCGTCGTGCCGGTAACCCTATCCGATCTCTCCGGCAGGCCCCTCGAAGTCGGGACTGTGGAGGTGGCCAATCCCTTCCGCCCCCGGTCAAGCGCCAACAGCCGCGGCATCGGGTATGCGGCAAGCGGCGCGTATGTCCTCGGAGATCCGGGCCTCATCAAGGACGGATTCGTCTTGAAACTCTCCTGGCCGACGCTTGATCCCGCGGAAGAGACGCTCTCTGCACCTCGCCATTTCGGAGGGAATGACGCCAGCGCGCTTCTCGCGTTTGTCACAACCGCATCCGCACCGGTGGCCATCCCGCCGCTCGTCGTCAGCGTCGGCGATATCCTCCACGATCCCAAAGGCTTCGAGGGGGAAATTGTCAGACTGAAAGGTGAATTTTACGGCTGGGCGGGCGAGCTCGCCGACTGTCCCCCGCCGGTGACACGAAGCGACTGGCTGATCGGAGAAGACGGCTGGTACCTCTACGTCACCGCAACACCCCCGGCCGACCTCTCACCCGGTGAGACGAGCGATTATCAAACCCCCCTCGAAGTGGAAGGCGTCGTCCGCGTTGATCTCGATTACGCAGCACGGCCCTGCCCCTATCTCGAGGGGCATTCGGTGAACCGTCTGGAGCCGCCACGCGTACACGTACTCACCGATGAGGACAACGGTCAGACGATCGAGCTGAGCGTGGGAGAGAAACTGCAGGTGCACCTTGAGGGAAACCCCTCGACCGGGTATTACTGGGAGCGCAGCGATTCCCTGCAAGAAGCGATTCTCCAGCCCCTGGGCGAGGCCGTTTTCCACCCAACGCCGGCGCCGGAGGGGACAGCCGGTGTTCCTGGAACGTTTGTGATCGAGTTTCTCGCCGTCTCAACCGGAACCACTCCCTTTGAGTTGAGCTACCGTCGACCGTGGGAGGAGGCAGCGATCGACGTGTTCTCAGTGACCGTCGTCGTTGAGTGATAGGAGCCCAGATTGAAGTACCTCCGAGAATGCCCTCAACCGCGCAGCGGCATGTCGGTGGAGAGGGAAAAGAAGGAACCGACGTAAGGAGATCACAGCGATGAACAGACGCGTGCGTGGGTGCTTGGTGGCAATAGCAATGGTGATCGCGACAGCGGTCGTTGGCGTATCGACCTTGGCGGAAGAGGTTGCAAGCGAAGTCCGAACAGACGAACTGGTCGGCTTTTTCCTCAGCAAGGTCCCCGATGCCAGCCAGCCACCCCCTTCGGCAGAGGACAACTGGTGCACGCCAATGGCGGTTGCCAATGCCGTTTCATTCCTGGATTGGACGGACGTGGACTGGGCAAGCGGGGTGACAGGCAATCTGACGGTTCCCCTCCTCAGCGACGCCCTCGGGTACTTCCTGTGCACCAATGGCCAGGGGAGCCCGGACCGCGCGAACGCCAGCCAACGATTGCCGGGAACGCTGTCCGAAGACACCGGGCCGGGGATTAGCCATTTCGCCGATTGGGACGGGAGACGTCCTCCCAGCCCCGATCTTGATAAGGCAAGCTACAAATGGGACGCGGTTTGGCTAGACAGCGAGCAAGAACCAGAATGCCTTTGGGAAACCTACCTCATGTTTCTCAAAGAGGCCCGTGTTCCGCCGATCCTCATTTTCGAGTACTGGAACCCCAAGCTCTCCGAGGAGCCGGTCAAACTCGAGCCCGATGGCGAGATCCTGTGGTTTGCCGAGTGGGGAGATCCCATCGACACGACCCTCGAACTGAAGGACAAGAAGGTGCCCAACGAGGTGTACAACAAGGGGGACACCGTCATGGGACACGCCGTGACCGGTGTCGGGTTCCTGGTTGAGGAACGAGACGTTAGGCGGTGGGCACTCGTCCACGACAACTGGGCGACCACCTCCGAGAACATGGCCGTTCCGTGGGAGCACATCAAAGGGATTGTCTTCTTCGGCGGAGAACCGCTCTTTGAGCTTCTCGACAGCATCCGAGCCTTTGCCGGACGGTAATCGCTTCACACTCACACGATCACTCTTTGAAAGCAGAAGTCAGGAAAAGACTTCCGCCATGAGGGAATTCCGGGGACGTAATACCTATTCCTTAACGATCACCGCGCGTTCGGGAATTCCGGGGACGTAATACCTATTCCTTAACGATCACCGCGCGTTCGGGGCGCTTTTTCCCGAACAGCTGGTCCAGCCTTGCAGTCCGACAGGCCCGCCTAAGTCCGCCCTAGTGAACTCCTCAATCTACACCTGCAACGCGTCGAGGACGATGCGGACGATGAGCAGCGCCCAGCCGACGATGATCCCGATC
>CAZDDA010000458.1:0-2549 GCA_964504085.1 uncultured Thermotogae bacterium
ACCGATCGCTCCAAGAAAGCCCGACTCGACCAAGAACAGGTACAAGACGTGCCTGTCTTTAGCGCCAATTGCCTTCATGATGCCGATCTCCCGCGTCCGCTCAAGCACCGAGGTATACATCGTGTTCATCACTCCAATTCCACCTACAACCAGGGAGATCGCTGCGATGGCCGCCAAGACCATTTGCAGGGTGCCCAGCACGCTTTGGAGCTGCTCGCTCATTTCCTCGGCTGTGAGGGTTCCCACCGGTGTTCCCATTTGCCGAAATAGACCCCTGATCATCAGTGAAACCTCACCCACGTCGGCTTCCGGCGTCGTTTCGATCAATGCAAGTGACAGCTTCCCTTCGCCGCCGAACAGTGCCTCCAGCGACTCGATGGGGACGAACAATCCTGTGTCAAGGTTGCGAAAGGAGAATCCACCTCCTCTGGACCCGCTGTTCTCCAAGACGCCGATGACCTCGAAATCGTTTCCCTCAATCTGGACTGCATCTCCTGTCGCAACCCCAAGATCGAGAGCCACCTGACCTCCAAGGATGACCACGGCTCCGTCGGAACGATCGAAGTTCCGCCCTTCCGTGAGGGAAAAACCGCCGAAGTAGGCACCGAAGTCTTCCGTGATGCCGTAGCTCAGGCCGGTGAGCCTCAAGAACCCCTGTCCTTCCATGTATTCTGAGGTAACGAGTGCTGTTTCGATCCGCTGAACGCCCGATCGGACCACCTGCGGAAGCCTAGCCAGTGCATCGATGTTGATGGCGGTTGACGAGGTCCCTCCCATCATCATCCGCATCATTCCACCGCCAGGTCCAGCGGGACCCTGCTCTCCGGTGCCGCCGGGAAACACGATGATCGTGTTGTAGCCAATGGCCTCGAACTGTCTTTCCACGGAATTCTGCATCCCTTGACCAATCGCAATCAAGGTTACCACCGCTGCCACTCCCACTACGATACCGAGGATCGTCAGCCAGGATCGGATCTGGCGATGGCGGATGTTATGCAGTGCCAATCTCATGTAATCACCAAGCATCGCCTACTCCTCCCTCTCATTGGCCAAGTCTTGGATCTGTCCGTCCAGGATTTGGATGGTTCGCTGTGCATAATTGGCGATCGCTGGATCGTGGGTCACAACGATCAGTGTCATCCCACGTTCTTCATTCAGTCGAGCCAAAAGCTCCATGATCTGCTTTCCCGACTTTGAATCCAGGTTCCCTGTCGGCTCGTCAGCAAGTAGGATCTCCGGATCGTTGGCCAGCGCTCGGGCGATCGCTACCCGCTGCCGCTCCCCACCGGAGAGCTCGGACGGCTTGTGCCGCAGTCGACCTTCCAATCCAACAAGTTCCAGCAGTCGCTGCGCTCGGCTTCGCCTCTCCTTTCGAGGAGTGCCTGCAAACATCATCGGAAACTCTACGTTGTCTAGCGCTGAGAGAGTTGGAATGAGGTTGAACATCTGAAACACGAACCCGACCTTCCTACTGCGCAACTCTGCAAGCACGTTCCTGCTGTCTTGGACGATGTCCTGGCCATTCAACAACAAAATCCCGTCAGTGGGTCGATCCAAGGCACCGAGTAGGTGCATCAAGGTGCTCTTCCCCGATCCGGATGGGCCCATGATGGCAACGAATTCACCCCGGTTGATTTGCAGGTCAACACCTCTCAAGGCTTCCACTTGCGTTTTCCCCAACTGATAGGTTCGCACAACGTTCTCAAGTTTGATCATCGATCGGAGCTCCTAGGGGGTGTGGCTAAACTCCACCAGTTCAATCCGGTTGTCCACTTCTCCGTTGATCTCCATAATCATAAGGGGAGGAAAGAGCAACAGCTTGCTCATTTCGGGATCCGCCAGGGCTATCTGTACCCTCTGCTCCGGGTAATTGGGGTGGACGAAGATCCCCATTACCGCATCGATCCCTGCGATCTGCGTCCGCTCTTGGGTCACCAGTCGCGCCCCGTCCGGGAGGTAGTAGTTCTGGTTCGGTTCTACTGCTACGTTTCGTTCATCGAGCGCCTGCAAGGGGGAGAGGTCGATATCCGCCACCTCGTCCTCTTCGTAGCGGGCACCAACCGCACCAGCGGCACCTGATCCTCCGAAGCCTGTACTGATGTTATCTCCCTCTTGTTCCTGCCCAACAATTGTCGTAATGACGTCGTAGAGGTTGCCATTGGGCACAATCTCTACGGAGAATATGTGGGGGAGGTTGCTGTCGCTACGGGTGAGTTCGTACACCGTTTTCAGCGTTCCGCCACGATACTCGTCTCCCAAGCCGAAAAGCATTTGTCCCGATGCTGTGCTACCAATGCAAAGCAAACCCACAAGACCACAAGCGATGCCAACGCCTATTCGACTACGATGGATTTTCGACATGAGAATCACCCTCCTAACTTTCCCTTTTTCTGAAAAAACAACCATACCGGCAGTCAAACAGCTTGCCAAAATGTGCTCGCCAGTTTATCCGGTGAGCATTCTTTAATCCCATTTGAGAAGGCTCGCGCGAAGCTGTGTCGTTGCTGTGAAGATGACCTCCACCCCAATCTCTGGCTACTTGAAAGATA
>CAZDDA010000459.1:0-2543 GCA_964504085.1 uncultured Thermotogae bacterium
AACTGTCGCCCGCTTCATCTCCGGGTGGATTTCTTTCTTCACCGGACCCCCATTATCGCTTGGAATACTGCTCAGACTTGCGAGCCTTGCGCTGGCCGTACTTCTTTCGTTCCACCTCTCGGGCATCGCGGGTCAGCAGACCATTCTGCCGCAACGGCTGTTTGTACTCTGCGGTAACCCCTAGCAGAGCGCGTGCGATTCCGAGGCGTACGGCCTCCAACTGTCCGGTGTACCCCCCACCGGATACCCTGGCCTTCACATCGAACTTCCCTACGGTCCCAGTTGCGTAGAACGGCTGTTTGAGCGTCTTTTCCAGGTGTTCAGGGGCATCCAGGTTGGCGGCGAAGTACTCTTCCGCCGGACGACCGTTGATCAGGACCGCCCCTTCGCCTTCCGAAAGGTACACGCGTGCTGTAGCTCGCTTCCTTCTGCCTATTGCGTGAATAGCATCTCCAACACGCTTTGGTAATCGTCTTGTCTCTTGTTCCACGGACTAAGTCCACCTCCTGCTCTTGGGCAGATGTAAGATGATACAAAGGCCCACCCCTTCTGTCAACGTGAGGATCCCTTGTTCGCTGCTTGCGACGGAAGCCCGTCATACTGGAGGGCATGGTGCAGCGAGGGCAAGAAAACAGACAGATTCGGCACTTGATTCTGGAAGGCCGTGTGACGAACGCGACTTCGACAGCTCCGCTCTTCCGAATGCATGTGGGACGCCCCTGCTGGCGAACCTTCGCAGGAACCATTGAGTGACTCAGAAGTACTCTGCAATTCCCTCGGCCGCTTCGTATGGCTGGATGGGTTTGTCGCCTTTGACCATTGCAGTCTTGAAGGGTAGTATCCTTGAGAGGGGCGAGAAAGAGATGAACAACAAACGGCAATTTCTCTTGGTCGTGTCTGTGGTGGCAATCGTGGCGTTTGTCGGTGGCGGCATAGCCCACAGGTACGGCTTCCCGGGTAGAATTCCAGTCTGGAGATCTCTGAGAAATGTGTTGTCCCCCCTTCCGCCGCTGGCTGATCGGCTTGCGGAGGCAATAGAAGATGTGTTCTTTTATCCCGCGCCAATGCAGGACTCCTCACAGATCCTAGCTCAGATCGACGTATCGTACCCCTTCTCCTTCGTTGTCTACGGCGACAGCCGAGAGGTTTCTTCCGACGCCAAGGACATCTTGCTGCGGCAGATTCTCGAGGAGCGACCATCGTTCTTCGTTCATGTTGGTGATCTTGTGTACAGCGGCGAAGAGCACCAGTGGAAGATATTCGATTTCTTTCACGGCGACATAATGAGCAGTGGAATTCCTTTCTATCCAGCCCTTGGCAACCACGAGTACTGCGTTAGGACCGAACCTGGCTCAGAAGCCGTTACCAGTTTCCCTCCCGACCCTGAAGATCAACTGGAACACTATTTCGCGCGATTCCCCCACCTTGGAAACAGGCGGTGGTATTCTTTTAGGTATGGAAATAGCTTGTTCGTGGTCTTAGATACAAATAGCGAGTACGGCGAGGGAAGCCCGCAACACACATGGTTGCTGAAAACGCTGCAGGACGCGTCGCCACGATTCTTGTTTGTTGCGTTCCACCATCCACCGTATTCGGCAACCACGCGCAAGCGCTCGGCAGAGCAGTTTCTTGCAAGCATTTTTGAGGGTCGTCTGTATGGCGAGGAGGGTGGGTATCGCAAACCGGACATCGTGTTTTGTGGTCATGCACACACGTATGAGAACCACTTGGAGAGGGGTATCCGGTACATTGTCACCGGCGGGGGTGGTGCTAAACTCCTTGATTCATCGTCGCGCCACCACTATTGCCACATGACAGTATATGAGCAGAGCGTCGTATTCGTGGCAAAGTCGCTGGACACAAGAACGGGCGAATGGGAAGTCACTGACAATTTCACGATAGAGAAAGACTGATTTGCTCCGTGCAGAAAGGAGATCTGAGGGGTCCCGCAATTGTCCAAACTGAATTAGGCAAGCCGTTCAAGCCCTGACGGATCTATAGAAGCCGTAGAGTAGTTCGAGCGTATGAAACAACGAATAGGCAATCAGCAGAAAGCTCAGGACTTGCGTCACGGCTGCAACAAGTAACAGCGGGTTTACCAACCCGTGAGGCACAGAAGCGATCCGCAAGAATCCTTGCTTGACACTGCGCAAGGATCTACCCAGCAGCAACGAGTATCGCAGGTTGATCACCCGGACGAGCGACGTAGCGCATCCGCCCCACAGACCGATGGCCACATACGCTCCAAAGGGGATGGGCAGCACGGTCTTCAAGAGCGTGTGCCCTGTGTCCGGAACCAGAGTGAGACCCAAGCCGATGGCAGGCAACAACAGGCCTCCTCGCACGTATCCGCCGAGTGCATCAAGGTATTCACCTTTTTTGCTCGTCTGCTCGGTTTTTCTGGCCAGTTCCCCATCCACACAGTCGAGGAAGTGGCTTGTGACGATTGCGCACGCCGCCAGAACCTGGGCCACGAACCCTCCGACTCCGAACAACGCAAGTCCGGCCAGCAATGTGCCGGAAACTGCCAACGTCACCTGATT
>CAZDDA010000460.1:0-2540 GCA_964504085.1 uncultured Thermotogae bacterium
AGCTTGGGGGCTGGCCGTAGATCAGCTCAGCAACCAGAGAAAGAGCGCGCAGGCTCTTCGCGCCAACGCCTGACAGTGTCAGCAGAGCTTCGAAGCCATCCGGCTGTGCTTCGTAGGTCTTGAGAAAGATTCTCTTGAGCCGTTGCGGTTCGATATCAGAAAGCTCTACCTCGTGTCGGTGAGGAAAAGTCAGATTTTTCAGATGCGTTAACTCGGAAAGGAGCTTCTGGGGCCTCTGACAAGCGATCTCGGCGCTCGTTTCGCGTGCCCTCTCGCTTGCTTCATCGACCAAATTGAGCGTGCGACCACGGGCATCACAGCAGATTGCGGCGTGTGGTTCACAGACAAAATCACGTACCTTCTTCGAGAGCCAGTGGTAGCGCCGTGCCATCCTTGTGCGCTCATTCATCCCTTGTTGTACCACTGCCCAGTTGCTCTCTGCATCGAAGAAGAAGACATGGTGGTAGATCTGATAGCCATCCTGCACCGCGGCGCTGTCCACCTTCGCCGCGGTACGACTTGCATAGATTAGCGGGCCGGCGTCGATACCCGTGCGTTCTCCCGAAACGGCAATCTCCGCAGGAGTCTTTCTCGAAGCGGCTCCCTTTCCACCTGCAGCAAACAACCCAAGCTCCTCCTCGCTGCCGCGTATCCCCTCCTTGATCGCTCCACACGTAGTTGTCGTAAGCCCGCTCGAATGCCAGTCGAATCCCAACACGCAGCCGAGAGCCTGAAACCAAGTCGGCTCAGAGATTCGCTCGAGAAATCCGGCGGTTCCGCATTCAATGACAATCGCCCGCGTGATCTCGCCGGCAAGTAGCCTCATCCGTGAAAAGAGCCACCGCGGAGCCTTCCCGTAATGAAGAGGAAGATCCGCCCTTCCAGTCCTCATACCTCTACTATACTGTGCAACAGTCCTTTCAGGAAACTTGCGCCAAAGCCTCCAGAAGCATATAGTCGGAGGAATATTCAGGCGATCGAATCGAGGGAAAGTGTGACAGAAGAGATCACGCTGCTTCTAATACTGCAAGAAAACGATCAACAG
Organism: uncultured Thermotogae bacterium; assembly: GCA_964504085.1. GTDB lineage: Bacteria > Bipolaricaulota > Bipolaricaulia > UBA7950 > UBA9294 > CAZDDA01. The sequence continues at coordinate 1,046 of CAZDDA010000460.1, forward strand.
CTGACTGATCGGCAGTCGCAAGTGAAGCGACTGGAGACGCAGAAAGCACAAGTGGAACGTACATTGAGGGACGAACAGGCAGTCGTCGATCAGATTCGTCAGACTCTAAATCAGTTGGAGCAGACGAGTCGCTTGAAGAACCTCGAAGTAGATGATCTCGATATGCAGATTCGTAACTACCAACAGCGCCTCGATGAGGGAATTATCAGCTTCAAGGAGATGGAGGCGTTGAGGTCCAAGATTATCCACCAAAGAAGGCGGATTTCGGAGATGGAAGACGAGGCGCTTGCTCTAATGGACGACATAGAAACGGAGAAAACCCGACTTACAAGGGCACAGGCGACGCTCACAGAGCGTGAGAAGGAACTACGTGCAAGCTGCCAAAAGATTGACAAGCAGATCGCGCAGGTGAAAGAAGAGTTTGCGCAGGCACATGAAGCACGGGCCAAAATCGCAGAAAAGATGCAAGCCCACCTCCTGAACCGGTATGAGAAACTGCACACAGAATACTACGACCCCGTGGTGGTAGTCACTAACGGAACCTGTTCTGGGTGCAAGCTGAGAGTCAGTGGAAACACGGTCGAACGGGCACGAAGCGATATGGACATAACGACTTGCGAGAATTGCTCGCGTATTCTCTACGTTCGCTAGGTCTCCTGCTGAGGGTGGCGGCCCTTGTTGCCGTCCTGGTTGGCATTGGTGTGCCAAGTTATTGTCTCCCTCGTCCGATCGGGCAACTCTCCGATTACGGAAACGTTCTTGACCACAACGGCCGTGAGCGGATTACCTCCTTAATCCAACAGGCTCACAACCGCTTCGGACTCAATGTCTACATTCTCGCCAGCTGGGAGGATTCCGGCGACGATATCCTCCGCTATGCAGCGGCTCTGCTCGACGCCTGGAACCTTGCTCAAGGCCGGACCCTTCTCGCTGTCTTCCTCAAGACAGGAAGGGATTGGAAACTGTCTGTCCTTTCGGGTGCGCAAACCACGGCAACATACCCTCACCTTGCCCGCGAAGTGGAGGATGGTATTACGGATCTTGTGGAACATCGCCGGATCGAGGAGGCAATGGTCATGCTATTCGAGGTGCTCGAACGACAGGCCTCCCCAGTAGTAGTTCAAGTAGCACCCTCAGTAGAGCAACCAGCGACGAGTGGCAAAGGCCATCGGGTGCTCCCCGTGCTGCTCTTGCTCGCGTGCCTGGGGGTGATCGGATTCCTCATCCATCGGCGCGTCTGCCCGCGATGCGGGCGAATCCTGAGAATTCGGGAGAGTCGGGTCTTCGGCCCCTTTCAGCGGCGCGATATGATATACTATTGTCAGCGGTGTGGCTACTCGCGGATGAAAAGGGGAGAGGACTAGGGGGCCGCGGAGGAAGCAGGCTTCACAGACCCTCTGAGGAAAGTCCGGACTCCATAGGGCAGGTTACTGGGAAGATCCCAGCGGGGGAGACCTCGGGAAAGTGCCACAGAGAACAGACCGCCGATGGCCTG
>CAZDDA010000461.1:0-2538 GCA_964504085.1 uncultured Thermotogae bacterium
GTAACCTCAAGGCTAGCAACTCGTTCTGTCTAATAGGGCTCTGTCCCCAATTTCCATCGGGAATCTCAGTCACAACAACCTCCTCGCTCGCTCGGCGGCCGCGACCCCGCCCGGGCAGTCTCGTCTGCCTTCGAAATCAAACCTTTCTCCCGCTGGTATTCATATGAGTCAAGAAGGAAGTCCACTAACGTCTTCGCGGCATTGACTGCCAACCTTGCATGGTGCCGATGAGGGCGATATGTGCGGACGTGCGCATCACTCATCTTGTTGCGCGTTGCAGCGAGCCCCGAGACCACACTCACAAGACCGGTGAGTATGGGACGGAGCACGTCGTCAGCGTCCTTCCCCGCAGGATCGAGATTCAGGAGCTTCCGCACCCGACCATAGAGGCGCGGGAGGTTTCCATCATATTTCGACGCGTCATTATCCAGGCGGCTCTCCAAGTCCACCAAGACTGACTCTACTAACGAACGCGCGTTGGTAATAGCTCCATCGTAGTCCTTGCTCTCCAGCTTCTTCTCGCACTTGTCCACCTGTTCTTCCATGAACTCACGCGTGGCCGGCGCAACTGCGCTCAGTCGCGCTTCCATCTCGACTGCTGCTCCTCCGAGTTCAAACACGCTGAAGCAGTTGCCTGAGCTGCGGACTTCATACCCGTCGAACTTGAGGTAACCGTTGATGTACTCAGCTGCCGAATCGGCCTCGAACTCACATTCGAGGAACCTGCGAGGGTCGAGCGCCGCCTTGATGGCAAGAGCAAGAGCATCGGTACCGTTAATGGCCTGCAGATTGTCCTCGCAGTATGCCCATCGGGAGGGGAATCCTCCTCCCCAGGAGTACGTGTCGTCAAAACCAATCTCGTTGAAGAACGCTACTAGATCGGGACCGCTCTGATATGGAGCAATCGGCCCTCCTGTCAGTCGGGCATCACCAGTGATCACCCTCTGAATCGCTTTGATGGTTCGCTCTGATACTTTCACGGCCTTCTTCCCTGTTCAGGATGCCAGAAGAATCGAGGGGCTAGCACTTGGTCATCTCCAACCGTCCCCTATCCCTCCACAATCCTGATTTCCTTATCCGTAAGCCCATAGAGTTCATAGACGAGCTGGTCGATTTGTTTGTCGGTGGCATCGATCTGCCGCTGGAGGCGTTCCCTGGTTCCCGGTGTCTGTGCGGAAACCAAGCGCGTGTGGAGCTCCCGCATGTCTGTTGCCAAAGCTACCACATCACTGTGCCGGGATCGTTCCGAGCGATCAGAGAAATCTATTGTACGGAAGGGCAACTGGGACAGGAACTGTTTGTTGGCAGAAAGCCAACCTCCGCGGAACCGGCCACTGACGAACGGGAAATACCAGCGTAGGAGCCTGGAGTTGATAAGACCAAGGACGTAGGTCAGCCCATGTTGGCCGAACTCGTCCTTGAGGCAGAGGCCACCGACGTCCACGTTGTCAAGAAAATGACTTCCGTCCGAATCATGCGCTGCGTATAGATGCTCAACGAGTCTTGGTACACACAGTTTCTCCATCGACTGCTTCATCATGTTCTTCAGATAGATGTAGCCGTACCACTGAGGTCCCTTTCCCCGGCCTTTCTCCCGCCCTTCAAGCCTTGTCCGATTCCGGAGGAGGTACTCACTCGTCTTGGGGTACCTCTCTTGAATTTCCTCGAACGGCAGAAGCATTGCTCGATCACCCGACGTGTCGTATGGGAACAGGATGTACTGCCTCACTGGTAGCGGAGAGTAGCGGTGTACATCCGTGCCACTGACAAGTGGCGACAGAAGCCCCTTCTCGAATGACCACTGCGTGTCAAGGACCTTTGACTTCAGACGAAGTGTCCGACTCCCCACTTGGACTAGGTCAAGGATGAAGACATCGTCGGCACTAGTCTGCAATCCAACGAAGATGTCCGCGACGTCCGCAAGCGTCGTAGGCATCGCCCGAAGTTTCTCGAAAAGCGAAGCGCTGACCCCAACGACGAAATTCCACGGGGCCTCTGTAGCTTGTGTAGAGGGTACTTCTCCCTCGACTGCACCCTCGCCCTTGGACCAACCGAGCATGTCGTCCACCTTCACAAAACGGAACCTCTGCTGCCGCGTCCTTCTCAGAAACAGAAGGCATGTATATGTGGTCGCGCCCTTGAACACCTGCTGATGACCGAAATGGACAATCTCTGATAGGTGTCTCCCGCCGGACAAGACTTCGCGCACGGCCTCCCCATACTTGGATGTGAAGAACTTGTGCGGCAGAATCATGCCGAATCTGCCTTGCTTGTTCAGGAGCTGCAGGCCGCGTTCGACGAAGACGACGTAGATGTCATAGTTCCCCTTGGAGGCGGACCTGTAAGCCTGTTTGTAGAGATCGACCTCGAGCGGCGCCCATTCCTTCATCGTCTGAATCCGCACATAAGGCGGATTCCCGATAACCGCATCAAACCCTCCCCGTTTCATGATGACAGGGAACTCTCTCTTCCAGTCAAAGGGATTGATGCGCTTCCACTCTTCGTCGGTGACGATCCCGAGATCGCCTTGTTTCTGGA
>CAZDDA010000462.1:0-2532 GCA_964504085.1 uncultured Thermotogae bacterium
TGTCGGATACAGCCATCAAGTATCGCTTACTGAGTGGCAGCTTTCCCGATCGACATTTCGAGATCCTCATCGGTGAGATGTCCCCCGGCTGCCACAATCCTCCTGCACCACATGAAGGAGAAGAGTTCGGATATGTGCTGGAAGGGCGTGTCAGGCTAACGATTGGTGAAGAGCCATACAACCTGGGCCCAGGGGACAGTTATCACCTACTGTCAGCTACGTATCATGTTTGTGAAACCAACAACGTGGAAGGAGCCAAGGTGCTTTGGGCACAAACTGCGAAGGTTCCAAACTTGCGGGCGGGAAAGGTAAAGGGGTACGCGGGAGAAGAGAGAAGAAGGTTTCAATTAAATCCAGGCAATGAAAATACAAAACACTGCGTGGAGGCGATAATGCATAGACTCTGTACGGATGTGGGTGGAACGTTCACCGATGGCGTGTTGCTCGATGAAACCACGGGCGAAATCACGGCCAGCAAGGTATCTTCTACACCGAATAACCCAGCAATTGGCACGCTGCAAGGCATAGAGAAATTCAATATCCAGCTTAGCGACGTCGCGTTCCTGGCACACGGAACGACGGTCGTGATCAACGCGCTAATTGAAGGAAAAGGCGCAAAGACCGCACTGATAACCACAACAGGGTTTCGAGATGTATTAGAAATCGGACGATGCAATCGCACCGAGATGTACAATGCACTATACAAGAAACCTACCCCCATTGTCCCGCGCCATCTCCGCCTCGAGGTCAACGAACGGATCGGGCCGGACGGCAGAGTCCTAGCCCCTCTAGCTGAAGAAGACCTACCGGAGATCGTCAAGCTCCTACAAGAAAGGAAGATCGAGGCAATCGCCGTGTGTCTTCTCAACGCGTACGCCAACCCAGAACATGAGGAAGCTATCGGCAAGTTCTTGGAAGAGCACTATCCCAATGCCACGGTGTCTCTGTCACATCGCATCACCAGACGTTACTACGAATACGAGCGAACGAGCACAACCACGCAAAACGCTTACGTGATGCCCGTCGTGAAGAAGTATCTCGGCAGTCTGGAAGAGGAACTCAAGGAGCGCCAGTTCAAAAACACCCTCCAGGTCATGCAGTCCAACGGCGGTGTCATGGCATCTTCCGTGGCACGGGAGATGCCGATTGCAATGGTGGAGTCTGGACCAGCAGGAGGCGCGATCGGAGCCGCGCAACTGGCCAGCGTAATCGGTTACGAGAACGTTATTACGTACGATATGGGCGGAACCACAGCCAAAACGTCCATCATCACAGGAGGGTTACCGGAAACCGCAGATCAGTACGTAGTTGAAGGTCGGCCAATCCTGTTGCCGGTTGTGGATCTCCGAGAGATCGGTGCCGGCGGAGGAAGCATTGCCTGGATCGATGAGGCCGGCGCTATGCACGTCGGGCCTGGAAGTGCCGGCGCAGACCCCGGCCCTGCCTGCTACATGCGCGGAGGAGTTGAACCGACGGTCACCGATGCCAATCTCCAACTGGGAATCCTCAACTCGGATTACTTCCTCGGTGGTGAAATGGAGGTCTCTTCCGATCTTAGCCAGAAAGCCATTCAAAAGGTGGCCGATCACTTCGAGTTGAGTGTGGACGAAGCAGCACTGGGAATCATCAAGATCGTCAATACGAACATGTCCGGGCTGCTGCAATCGATGACGGTCAAACAGGGCTACGACCCGAGGGAATTCGTGATGGTCGCGTTTGGTGGTGCAGGCCCAATTCACGCAACGGCGATCGCCAAAGAGTTACACATTCCAACGGTTATTGTTCCGCCCTCTCCCGGAGTGTTTTCAGCCTGGGGAATGTTGATGGCGGATTTGCGGCATGACTTCGGCCAAACCTACATCGCACCTGTGGACACTGCAGGCGTGGACGAAATAAACGAGTTGTTCAGGACGTTGGAGGGGCGGGTCAAGGAGCTCTTTTCTCGAGAGCATATCCCAGAGGAAAGCATCGCGATCTCCTATGAGCTAGACCTAAGATATGCCGGACAAGAGCATACTTTGACTGTGCCTGCCCCTTCTACGCTACGTGAGGAGGACAGAGAAGTCCTCAACGAGCGTTTCGACGACCGCCACCTACGTGTATACGGACACAACGCCCCGGAAGAACACAAGGAGATCGTCTCACTGAAGGTCATCGGCATCGGCAAGGTCACTAAGCCGGTGTTGGAGACGATCGCTAGTGGAGAAAAGACACCCCCTCCAGTAGCTCAGCTGGGAAAACGCAAGGTGTACGTGGGGAATGACAACTACCGGACGTTTACGATCTACCAGCGTGATAGGCTCCTTTCGGAAAATGTGCTTCGAGGACCCGCGATCATCGAAGAGGAAACTGCGACCACCGTCGTAGAAGAAAACCAAAGCTGTACCGTAGACAAATACGGCAACCTCATCATTTCACTGGACAAGGAGGGCCGATGAAGTCAGATCCGATTACGCTTGAAGTGATCCGCAATCGTCTGATTGCTGCCAGTCGCGATATTCGACGCACGGTGGAAAGAGCTGCCTATAGCCC
>CAZDDA010000463.1:0-2532 GCA_964504085.1 uncultured Thermotogae bacterium
TTCGACAAGCTTCAAGAACTGCCGGACCTGGTAGGGTTTGGCCATTTCCTCCACGTCTTGGAGATTCACCAGCTCCTTGACGTCTGGATGAACGAAGATATGGTGACTTCCGCTGACACGGGATAAGCCAAAACCAAAAGCCTCGACAAGTTTCACCATCTCACCAAATCGGACGTTTGCCGGACTTGCCAACGCTTTGTCCAACAGCTTGTGTTCCGTCACGTATTCTTCATCGCCTCCTCGACAATGCCAATCTCGCTGCTCGATTAGACTGACGCAACTTCCCACCACACTTTGATCCAGCGATTCACAGGGCCTGGGATCCACGCACAGCCGCTCTGCTACCTCTGCCAGTATTTCTTCTGCAATTCCCGGGCTTTTTCGACGCCATCCTTGGTGATGTGAACCGACTTCGACCTGGGAGTCGTGTCCAGGTAGCCTTCTCCCGCCAGAGCATCCAGAGCCTCGAACCGGTGATTCTTCCATGTTCGATGGACTTTCGGCGCCCCCGGCACGAGTTCCTCCTCCCACGACGTCAAGTAGAGCAGGAGCAACGTCAATTCCTCTATGCCCCGTTCGAGCTCGGTGCCTTCCATCATACAACCGCCATTATGCAGATACTAACACACGTCGCGAACACAAAACGAACCGCGGGATGTGCGAGATGCTAATAACGAACTCCGCGACCGCGAACCCAGAGGCGCACCTCTGACCTTGCGTTTTTCACCTCGATCCTATTCTAAAACAGCAAAAATAAAGGTCTGACCCCTCGATTCCCGCAACAACGATGGGATCTTTACTGGGCGGAGAAAGCGAAAGTGAGCGAGCTTGAACGTATCAAACCTATCCGAGCGGGCAGCCCACCGGCGCGTACGGTGAAGCTGTGAGCGCCGTGTGAGCCGTCTTGCTGCAGTGAGCCAAGATGACGGCCTGGACATAACGAACAGAAGCGGAATGCGAGAAACAAGGTGTGACCCCAGACCCACCCGAGTGACGCAAAACTTGTTTCAGGCTACTCCCTGAGGAATTATGGTATGCGTCCCTGGAATTCCCTAATGGAGTGAGTGAAGGGAGGGGGTATGCAAACAAGACGATCTTCGACAAGATATCAGTCTACATCCCGCTGGACAGGCTGGAGCAGAAACCAGTTGAACGGCTCAAGAAGATCTAAGAGAGACGAGATCGGTCTGTCAACTACCTGGTTGTCGAGGCAATAATGCAGTATCTGGAGCAGGGAGAGTAAATCTCATGAGGGGAGCTGAATGCTGAGCAACGTCATCTACGCCGTCGCTGCTGTAGAAGCACTTCTAGCGATACTCGGTTGGTTTTGGAAGCCAAAGCAAAGGAAAACCGAGAGAACCCTGTCGTTCATCGCCTTGTTTCTCTCGATAGTCAGCACAGCGACAGCACAGTACACAACGGCCGCACTGATCATCATAGGCTGCACACTGGTCTTGCTTCTCGCTGTCTTCGTCCTGAAGTCGTCGCTCGCAGCGTACTTGCGGTTCGATCGGCATGTGACACAAGCCTATGTCCTTCTCGATGGGATCACGAAGGCCGAGCTGTCGAAGATCGCGAAGACGGCCCTGATTCGCAGGGGAATCTCGCCAGAGCTGACCGCGCAGGGTCTGGAGGACATAGCTCGACGGGGAGTGGAGCCGAGGAACCTAAGGAGCGTACTGAAGGCTGCGGGAACTGTTTCGGTGGCTCTTGGGGCTGACTTCAGGTTGTGCCTGGACTTGCTCATCACATTGAAGCGGCTCTTCGAGTTCGGTGGGGAGTATATGGAAGTCGCGGACAAGATCGTGGTCGCTGCAAAGAACGGAGTTCAGCCACATGAGCTTCGCTTCGCATTGACTGCTTTCCAGAAGGAACGGGCTGCTGGTCAGCCGCTGAAGCTTGAGGAATTCGTCGCTGCGATTGTGACGCTGAAGCTTAGAGAACAGGATGTTGAGCTAAGCGGAACCGGATTGGGAGCCGCCATCAACGAACTGGTGGCATCGACTGCCGACCCGCCGGAAGAAGCGACGCTGGCTCGTAGCTACGTAAAGCAGATGCTTAATGCCATGGACATCCTCGATGGATCGAATATCACGCTCACAACGCGCAGCATGGAACTCCAGACCGAGATCACACGGCGAGCTCTCGACGGAGAGCGCTTCCTTCCTGCAGATGATCCACTGCTTTCCGGAATGCGAAAGGCATTACTGAAATCCGAATCAGCACTGGGGACGGTCTTGAGGAAAGTTGAATCCACTGAGCCGCCAAAGAACCTTGTTGACACTCATCGCAACCTGATAGCAGCACTCCGCCAACAGCACGAGGGAACGCAGAGAGCCAGGAACGGCGTTGAGAAGTGCGACTTCGGGAGTGTATCAGAGGGCCTGGAGACGAGAGGCAAGGGCGTTGATGAGATGCTACGGTGCGCTCGATCGCTTCAGAAGCTCGCAAGAAAGGGGCTATACTGAGGACCACAGCGAGGCGGGACCTTTCTCTTAAGCACTCTACCGCAAGATAGCTCCGCCCCCAGCA
>CAZDDA010000464.1:0-2528 GCA_964504085.1 uncultured Thermotogae bacterium
AGTGCATGTGTTAAATGTGCTGGGGGTGCAGTTCAAGAAAGGTCATATCTCTCCTTTGGACGGTGTGAACCTCGGACGCGCATACCCGACGGAGACCCGGCAACAAGCAGATGATTCCGGGCACGTCTCTCATCAAGGGAAGTCGCTGACTTTTTCTACAGCAGAACGCATCTTCAACAAGATTGTCCTCAAGGCGGACTACGTGGTGGATCTTCATGGTGGGGAGTATTTCGAGTCGCTGCCTCCCAATATCGAAATTAAACCTACCGGGGAAAAAGAGATTGATGAAAGGACTCGATCCCTGGCAAGGGCGTTTGGCTTTGAATTGGTCTGGGAAGTGCCTAAGGGAAGCATTCCTGAGATGCCGGGCTACCCCGGGAGAGGCTCGGTCACGACCGAAGCTCCCCTAAATGGAATCCCTGCTGCCGTCTGCGAAGTTGGGGGGGAAGGAAAGCTGGAGACCTCTCTGGTGGACCTGACGCTTGGCGGCCTCAGGAACGTCATGCGCAGCCTGCACATGCTACCCGGATCTGCCGTCCAGGTTTCCCCAACTGTGCTTGTGGGAGGGCACGTGCTGTTTGCAGGCAAAGGAGGGCTCGTCGTAACTCACGTGAAAGCGGGCCAAGAAGTACAGGAAGGAGACGTCCTTGGAGAGATTGTTAGCCTTTCAGGTGATGTGGTCGAAACGGTGCGCTCCCCTTCGCATGCGATCCTCACCAACGTGACCACGCTAGGCCTGGCAAATCCCGGGGACATGCTCTATGTGTTGGGTAACATCGTGGCCTGAATGCGCAACCCAATCTGCAAAAGAAAGCATATCCGACCCGTTCTCATGAAAGCGAAGAGCGTAGGAACCGATCATGCCAGGAGCAAGGTCTGAGAAAAACGTGCGACAACCGCGCCAGCAAGGAGAGGCCAATCATGCCGAGAGCAGGCGTTGAGGAGAGACTGCTGAAAAGGCATCATCGAGATGGAGAAATCCGGGTTCCGTTCATTCAGATTCGTGGAGGCCGTAATGGCCCCACTCTTTGCGTCGTGGCGGGCGTTCATGGCTCGGAGTACTCTGGGATCGAAGCGGCGATCCGCCTGTCGAAGACCACTGTACCCGAGAACCTGAAGGGAACCCTACGCATCGTTCCAATCTGTAATCTTCCGGCATTTCTTGGGCGATCCGAAGCCATCTGTCCCGTGGATGGAAAGAACCTTAACCGAGTCTTTCCGGGGAGTCCCCAAGGCACCTATTCCGATGCCCTTGCTGACCTCGTGTTTTCAGAGGTAGTCAAGGGCTCGGATTGTGTGCTGAATATTCACGGAGGGGACATCTTCGAGGCGTTGGTCCCCTATGTCGGCCTGGGAGAATCGGGCGATGCCGACCTGAATCGGCGGTGTCGGGAAATCGGACGGGCCTACGACTTGCCCTTTCTTGTCACGTTTGCCGGAACCACCTCTCCGTCCTACGGATTGGACCTCAATTCCGCAGCTCAAGCTGCGGGGATCCCGGCCATCCTCGCAGAGGCCGGCGGCGAGGGAGTCCTGGAGGAGAAATTCGTAAGGGTGCACCTCAAAGGCTTGACCAACGTGATGAAGCTGCTGGGGATGATTGAGGGCAAGATCGAGCAGTCAAACCGGACCAGAGAACTCGTATCCGATTTCTGGCGGGTTACAGAAGAGGGGGTCTTCTATCCACACGTGAAACTGGGAGACTACGTGGAAGCCGGACAAGACATCGGCGTGCTCACCGATTGGTTTGGTCACCCTGTACAAACTCTGAACGCCCCGCAATCGGCCTACATTCTCGCTATCGTCACAACACCGGCAGCACAAAAGAACGCCGTTGTGTACCAAGTTGTCTACGTCGCCTGAGGAGATAACCCATAGAGATGCGTACCGATGGTGGAATTCCTCCGGCAGTTCCATTTCCTCTAGAGGGGATGCCCACTTTCTCCTTGCAGTACCGAACGTGGAGCAACCGATAGCTCTGGGTGGCCGGCCTAGCAAGATCTCGAAGTCCTGTGCGGGAGTGGTATGGGCAAATACCTAATCCGAAGATTCTTGGCCTCAATTCCGGTTTTTTGGGGGCTCATGACGGCGACATTTCTGATGATCCACCTTCTTCCAGGCGACCCGGCAGTGATCATGTTGGGTTTCGCCCTCACAGACGAGCGCGTGGAATCGCTTCGGGCAGAGCTGGGATTGAACGAACCCCTCTATGTCCAATACGGCCGCTATACCCTCAATCTCCTGAGGGGTGATATGGGGCGTTCAATGTCCAAGAGCGCCCCTGTCGCGACCCTGATCCGGCAGCAGGTTCCGGCCACCGTCCAGCTTGCTGTTGCCGGTTTAGGGTGTTCGCTTCTTCTCGGCCTTGTGTTGGGAGTTTTCACAGCGAAGTATCATCGGACGTGGGTTGATACGACTGGGATGTTTGTGGCATTGGCCGGGGTTTCGATGCCCAGTTTTTGGTTGGGTCTTTTATTGATCATTACATTTTCTGTTCACTTGAAGTGGGTACCGATTGTCGGCACCGG
>CAZDDA010000465.1:0-2524 GCA_964504085.1 uncultured Thermotogae bacterium
TGTACCGGCGATGGTTCCCTGGATGGCGTGGACTTGGTTTTCGTATTTTTGACTCACCAATTCTCCGGGCGCATCCTCATTGTCTGCGATGTCCAGGTAGACGCCGTAGACTTTGCAGGTGTTAGCGGGGAGAGTGAACCAATCGCTTAGGTTGATTCGTTGCGGGGTGGTCTCGCCAGTGAACGTTGAGAGCTCCACCGGGCCACTTACCGTTGCGCCATCAGGAAATTCCTTAAGGCGGATGTTGGTGAAGTAGCGATTTCCGAGACTTCCCTCGACATGCGCGCCCTGTGACAGGGTTTGCAGTACGAATTCAACGTGCCGAACTTCGATGGATTTTGCGTAGGTGCAGATTTGAACAGTCTGCACGACCGCATCATGCTCACCGAGTTCGAACGAGTCTTCGCCTTTGCCGTGTTGTTCGATTGAGAGCAGTGTCGCGTTTTCAGCATCTACTTCCGCATCAGCTTCTGCGTCCGGTTCGGTGCCCGAGTCTTCCTCTACGGAAGCTTCGGTGCCGGCATCAGCGCTGGGAGCTTCGGGGCATTCGCATGCGCCGTAGGACGTTCCGTCCTCGGAGCAGGTTTGAATGCCGAGATCGTCACCGGGACACAAGCAGGCCTCTGCTTGACCGGGGACGCAGGTCTCTGGTGACTCGTAGATGTCTACGTGAGTGTCACCTTCACCTCCGCCACAGCCGCTCGTCAGCATGAGCGAGCCTACGGCAATGATGCTCCAAAGAGCCCAACAGATGAGTCCGAAAGCAATGGACTTCTTCATTTTTCTGCCTTTCTTTTGTTGTAAAGTGGGAATGATTTCCCTTCTTACTAATCGAACTACGAACATCGATTCGATTTGTAGGAAGGGAAGCCGAGGGTCTGCAGAGTGCAGGTCGGCTAGGTTAGGAATCAGTCCAACAATAGAGTGTTGGGGCTGACAGTGATATGTACGCCGGAACTCGTTGTGAACGAGGTTCCTTTGTTTGCCGCCAGGAAGGGCTGGCAGACTTGAGGTACTGTTTTGCCGGGTGCGAGTGGTAATCCCATTTGTTTCTTGATGGAGTTGCTGAAGATATATTCAGTATCTGCAGCAAGCCATGCCTGTTGGCATGCGAAAGCTTCGTTTGTTTGAAGCTTGTACACATACCACCCGCTGAACGCGACCGCTTGCAGGATCGTGATGATCACTGCGAGACCGGTGAGCCGCATGAGTGGGGGAAGCTCGTGAACAAGAAATAGCTGGATTTCCTTTTTCATCTTTATATCCTTTCGAGAGAACGTGGGAGATATTTCCCTTCTTGCCATCTGAATTCTGAATTCAGAACTCGGAACTCCGATGGTAGGAAGGGAAGCCGAGGGTCTGCAGAGTGCAGGTCGGCTAGGGTAGGGTCACGTCGTTCGCGAACGACGTGATGGGTGGGAAGGTGCAGGGAAGGTTAGCGGTCGAGGGTGGTGTGGAGCTCCGGTTTGAATCCCTTGGTAGGGAAGAAGTTGGGAGCTACGGTATCCTCGAAGCGGGGGGTTGGGGCTGCATGGTAGAGAACCGTGCAGGTGCCCCCGGGCTGTCCGCAGTCGATCGTGGCCGGTGCGGGGGCGGCGGCAGCGCGTTCGGCCAGGTAGGCGTCTCGGGGAGAGGCGACAGGGGCCGGGGAAGCGGCGCAACCAATGGAGGACAGAATGAGACTAGCGGAAACGATGAGAAGGAGCTTCATTTTTTTGGGACCTTTCTTTTATATACTGGTCGACCACAAAGGGTCAGCTTTACAGTGGCTTGGTTTTTTATTTTGAACAGAATAGCATAGCATAAAATGGGCAGTTTGTCAAGGGTGTTGGGCAGGTAATTTGGCTTAAATAAGCAATTTTTGGATTGGCAATCAAGTTACATTGGACAGTTTTTTGCATATTTAAGGCAATGATTTTTGTCAGGATATTAACAAAAAAGACCTGATAGAATCAGGCCTTTAAGAAGGTTAAAGTCTTGGTTGCAGGATATCCTCGATTGGATCACCCCTGATAATCATGATCATGATGGGGATGATGTTGAGTAATCCTTGAGTCTGCGGTTGGAATCCATGCGGATTGTTGCGCATTGCTTCACGCATTTCCGCAAGCCTTTTACGATCAGAGGCGTCGCAGGGTACGCATTTGGCACCAACCGGACAGGTTGGATAGCAGCGTATCGATGTGGCACAGGACTTGGTAATGTCTGTGTCGATGGATCCAACGCTGTCATCGTTCAAGCCATTCATGCGCAGAGCATATGGTACGAGATGGTGAATCGGATTGCGACGGGCGTTAGCCGCTCTAGCCGCGAGATGAGGATCTTGCGGAGTATTGAGGCTTGGGTAGAGATTGCTCCAATCCAAGGGCTTTGAGGGTGGAACAGATGTCTCTTTTGGGGGAGTTGCCTCTGGCTCTGGCTCTGGAGGATCTGGGGGAGGGGGATCGGCTGATTTTGGGTTGGCCGGTGGCGCAGCGGGAGGTTTGGGCGCGAATGGTCCAATCAATTGCAGGTCTGCTACTTG
>CAZDDA010000466.1:0-2518 GCA_964504085.1 uncultured Thermotogae bacterium
TTCTTGATGTTTCCAATGATAACGAGGCGGTTCTAATTAATGATATTGATGTCTCCGCTTCGACCGGCGGAAACGATGTTATCGGCAATGCTGGCGATGCTCCTGCGAACTCCCGACATGCCGCCGCCCTGGCCAATGAGCAACACAATCAACAAGTGGTCAGCCGACTATTACAGCGTATGTGGGACCTCAACCCCAGCGGTCAAGGAGCCGTGATATTACCTCAACCGCCTTTGGGAGCGGTTCTCGATAGCCTAACCACACTCCGCAGCTTGCTGGTACGGCAATTTCCTCGTTGGAGTCAGGATCTCCAGCAACAGATGGCTGGATTTGTCGAGCCCGAGACATTCGAACCGATCATTGAGGTCATTGTCGAATCCTTGACTTCTCGATGGGAAGAAATGAGACCGCATGAGCGTCGCAACCGCACACTGGCACTCATTACCGAGCGATTCGTCGAGTTGATGTTTGGTCACATCATGACCGCCAGTGATGTCGAAATTTGGCAGAGCCGTCTTGACTGGGCCGGTCTGACTCACACGGCCCGCCATTTGCCCGGTTTGGCAGGTCAGGTCTGGTTCCCGGTCGGCGCCTTCCGCCCTACAGGGGACGATGCCTTTACTCCTGTTGAGGGCCTGACGTCGCGGGGCCTGACCTTCTACCGCTATACCCCTACCGGCACCGGATTTCAGGCGCGTTTCGGTGATACCCTCCTTGAGGGCTATCGGGAACAACAGCGTCAAGAGCGGGTGGAGTACGTTTCGCTCCTGGCTGTCCGCGATTGGGTTTGTTATCGACTGCGCATCAGTCACGCCATCTTTGAGTCCACCCTGCAAGACGTTTTTCCCCGTGCCCTGCGCGGCGAACTCGGATTCACTATAGCCCTTGAAGTGGATATTACGCCAATCGAGCGTGAGCGCTTGAGAAAGAGTAGGGCCCGTGCTGTTGTGATTGACAGTGTCCCTCGCTACATCATTGCTATGCGGGCGAAATCGTGAGTGGAGGAGAGGATTATGACCAAGAACCCTTTTCAGCGTCAACAACAACTTCAGGCTGAGATCAAACCACCAGACGAACGCCCGAATCCTTACCTACGCTTGTATGGTCTGCGCGAGAATCCTTTTCCAACTCAGGCTCTGTTTAGTCCTACTATAGACGATCCACGCTGTGACGGGCGGATTTACGATGAGGCATTTCGCTGGGAAGAAGAGAAACGCTTCTTTGAGCTTTTCGTTCAACCACCCACAGGAGACCGGCCAATCTCTCTGGGCTTCATTCGGCTTGACCCCCAGGCGGGCGGGCGCGGGAACGGCAAATCGGTCTTTTTGCATCACGTCGCGGAACAGATTAACAAACAAGGCTGGCCCGCAGATTGGCCAACCGATCCTGACAGTACCGACCTGTTTGCCCTGGCAGTTCACATACTGCCAGAGCCAAGACGGCAACGTCGCTTCTGGCAGTTTATCCATTTGATTTTTGAGACTTGCGCCAGCGAAGGGTTGTTCCCTGAAATCGATGAGCAGTTTAGAGCCTCGATCCTGTTGAGATTATTGACCGAAGCACAAATCGTTGAGCTTGCTTCCCGCCCTAGCAACGAGATATCCGCCTTGTTAAGGGTAGACGACGGATTTCGCGGGTTCTTGGATGAGCAAGACATCACACAGCAAGAATTCAATGCTGAGGCAGAACACCAACTCAGGCAAGTTGGTGAGGCCACATTGAGCTATGGCAGGGAAGGGTTTCTGTCCCAGTTTTCTGCGGTTAATTTCAGTCTGACCAAATTGTGGGCAGCATGGCAGCAAGGGGGGGTAGTTGGCCACGCCTATCGCTGGCGTAACGTGGGAGCCAGGTGGTTCACTGATGGCCTCGTGCCGGTTTTGATTGTGGCCGGTTATCGTCGCTTCTATCTGTTGCTAGATGAGTTTGAAAAAATCTACGTCAGTCAGAATGGGCGTGAACGTGAGGAATTTCTGGACTCGCTCCGTCAGTACTTTTACGAACGTGACTCTACAGCCGTCCGTTATCAGTACGTTTCCACCGTTCTTACCGTTCACCCGTCCATAGACCGTTACCTTGCCGACCATTGGGTACGGGTCGGCCTGGAGAATATTGCTCCTCTTGATCCTGGCCGCATTCGTCAGCGCTCGGTCATTCTAGGCCCATCGGATGTGAACAAACTCTCCCATCTGCTGGCAGAGTATATTGACTATTTTCGTCAGGAGCCAGATGATAAGCACCGGGAGACACTGTATCCATTCGCCGATGATGCGCTTGAACCAGCAATGGAGGCGGCCCGTTTCTATCCGCGCGGTACATTGTGGTACGCCTATGAATTGATTCGAAAAGCCGCCGAGGAGGAGGTGGTTCCTCCAATCACCCGTCGCTTTGTCGAAGAATTCATTGAAGCCGGATACAAACCGCCTGTGGATTCGGAAGACGCTCTCTTTGAACTACCTCCCTCAACTAGTGATTTACAGGCTTGATACTCATGCAAACGCTTATTGACTGCGACATCTTG
>CAZDDA010000467.1:0-2517 GCA_964504085.1 uncultured Thermotogae bacterium
GAGGAAGGCGAGCGGCGTTTCCTCCTCCTTCGACACCGTAATGGAGGGCATTGGGGTTTCCCCAAAGGACGGATCGAAGCCGGTGAGGATGACAGAATAGCGGCTTTGCGCGAAGCTCGGGAGGAGACTGGAATCGATGAGATTGAGCCGATCCCGAGTTTCCGCGCGACTAGCACGTATCAATTCATCCGGAACGGATCACCAGTTTCCAAGGAAGCGACCTATTTTCTCGGGCGCGTCGGGTCGGACGATGTCGTCCTCTCCGATGAGCACGTGGAGTGCCGATGGCTCGCTTACCCAAGTGCCTGGGAGATTCTGACCTACGCAAAGACGCGCGAGGTTCTTCGCGCAGCGAATCTGTACCTCGACCCCCCCGCGGTGAGTAAGTGATGTAATCGAAGGAATGAGACAGCAACTGGCGGCGTTTGCACGGTCTTTGAAGAGGTGGTTTACCGAAGCAACGGGTGACTGCCTGAGGCTCCAACTCCTACGAGTGCAATCCCCTAGTACTTACTGGTTCACGTCAAAGGTTATACACGTGTCCATATTTGGCGGTGATGTAGTCCACGAAGCAGGAAGCATTCAGGTCTTCACCAGTGATGTTCCTGATGAGCTCCTTGGGGTCGTAAATCTTTCCGAAGCGGTGCACCTTCTCCCTCAGCCAGCCGATTAGGCTTGTGAGATCGCCGCTGGCGATCCGCTCTGTGAGATCGGGCATTTCTTTCTTCACTTGAGCGAACATCTGGGCGCCGTAAAGATTGCCGAGCATGTACGATGGGAAGTACCCGAACATAGCACCGGCCCAATGCACATCTTGTAGAACGCCGCGCGCGTCATCTTCGGGTGCCACCTCCAGATACCGCTCCATCGCCTCTCGCCACAAACCGGGGAGGTCTTTCACTGCGATCTTGCCGTTAATCAGGTTCTCTTCGAGCTCAAAGCGAAGCATGATGTGAAGGTTGTAGGTAACCTCGTCGGCCTCGACGCGGATGAGCGACGGTTTGACCATGTTGGACGCCCGATAGAATGCTTCGGCGGGAACCCCGGCAAGCTCGGGGAAAACATCGGCCAGCATCGGCTGAAAGAAGGTCCAGAAGGCAAGGCTTCTCCCGACCATGTTCTCCAGCAAGCGCGATTGCGATTCGTGAATCCCGCTGGAAGAGCCTTCATCCAGTCCGCTCCACTTCAGCTCCGGGGCAATTCCTTGGTCGTAGAGCGCATGGCCTCCTTCGTGCAACGCGGTGAACAGGGCTGGGAGGAGGGCTTCTTTTCTGTAGCGGGTTGTTACGCGGACGTCGCTTGGTCCTGTGGTGATCGTGAACGGGTGGACCGTTGTGTCAAGCCGCCCGGCGGAGAAGTCGTATCCGATGAGTTCCAGTGTCCGGAGCGAAAGCTCCCTCTGTCGGTCGATGGGGAAATCCCGTTCTAGAAATCCGCGCTCTGGGGGCGTGCCGTGGTCCATCAGATCTTTGATGAATGGTACAAGTTGCTTTTGCAGTGGCTCGATCAACGACCGGAGTTCGTGAGTCGTCATTCCTGGTTCGTATTCTTCAAGGAGGGCGTCGTAGGGGTTCATCTCATATCCATAGTATTGCGCCAACTTTTGCGAATAGTCGACCATCTTTTCCAGATGTGGTTGGAAAAGCGTGAAATCGGAGGATGCCTTGGCCTGTTCCCACACGGACTCACTCAACGAGCGTGCAATTGAGAACTCCTCGTAGAAGTCGGATGGAATGGCCCTGTGGCGACGATGAGCCTTTCCGACCACCCGCACACTGGCTCGATCTTCTAGTGAGAGATCGTCCCTTTCTCCTAAGCTCTCTAGGTAGCGACCAAGTTCATCGCAGGTCAAACGCTCGAAGATCATCTTGGAGAGTTGCCCGATCACCTCGGCCCGAGCGTCGTGCCCACTGGATGGAAGATAGGTCCGCTGGTCCCAATAGAGCAAAGCAAGGGTCGACTGCAGCTTCCCGATCTCACGCAAGTGTGCTTGGTATGCTTCCAGTGTGTTCATGTGACTCCTCCTGTTGGTTTCAAGACGTCGGCTCACTTGGCAAGAGTATACCGCTTGCTGGGAATAGATGAAAACTCCCCACATGATGCTGGCAAAGGTATGGGTCGACTTGACCTGCTGTTGGGTGGCGCATTCTGTCCTTCCATGGTCGACATATACGAAAAACACCCCATTACATAGGATTTTCCTTGCAGGTGACTTTCGCTAATCGGATGCCGCGCGCACGAAATTTGCCAGGGTGCCAATTCCCTCGATCTCAACCTCTACCGTGTCGCCGGAGGACAATGGGCCAACCCCGGCCGGTGTTCCAGTTGCGATGACATCCCCCGGCTCCAGGGTCATGAAGGCGGTGATTTCGGCGATGATCTCCGGGATTGAAAAGACCAGATCGCTGGTTGATCCGTCCTGTCTGATCTTGCCGTTTAAGCGGAGCACAACGTGAAAGGGTCCTTCGATCTCGTCCTTGGTGACGATCACTGGTCCGAGGGGAGCGGACGTGTCGA
>CAZDDA010000468.1:0-2514 GCA_964504085.1 uncultured Thermotogae bacterium
GTTCGTGAAATCATCCGGTGTCTCGTTCAGGTACTTATCCCAATGGCTCGCCCGGAAAAGGGTGATCGGGTTCATGTATTTCGGGTTTTCCTGGAAATAGGGATCCTGGAGCTTGGTGTCTATGATCCGCTTGCACTGCTCGATGGTCCCGCCGTTCTTGAGGCGGGCCTGAATCTCCTCGGTCTTGGAAGGTAAAAAAAAAGCCGAAACATCCCATTCATCCTGATAGTCATCCGAACTCACCTACTCCAGGGGGGGTGTTCATCCAGGCTCTCCAATTCAGTTGGGTCCCCGGCCAGCCCTTCCAAATCCCTCAGGGTGCCTTCCGCGTCCCAACTTTGGTCTTGGCCATGCTCTGCATCTGCACCCTTGCACCCTTGCACCCTTGGAAGCTCGACAGACCATCTGCCACCAGACTTGATTGCCCTTGCCCCGATACGGCTCCGAGACTTCGACAACTGGTCGGAGCTGTAGCCCTCACTTTCCCCTAGTGCTTCAAGTTGAGCGGTCTCTACAGGACCTGACGCCAGGACAGTCCTGAGCCATGCATCGACTTCGTCACTTCGCCTATCTGTGCAATTCGCCCTACTCTCCTGCCCTGCAAGGAATTCGGTGATGCTCGCACCTGCGCTGCCGACATGGTCGAGCAGAGGAACAGTGCCGTCGCTCTGTGGTGTCGGATTGAAGTATCGGACTGGTGTTCGCACGAATCGTTCAGCCGTAGTGAGCGCCCCAAGGTTTCCCTTCTCTGGACCGACCAGAAGGTCACCCGTCTCAGCGTCCTCGGCTGCATAAAGAGCGCTACGGGCCACTTGGCGCAACGCTCCTGACAGCCCGTAGGTGTTACGCAACTTATCGCGCTCTCCCCGGTTGGTGTGCGTTACAAGCACTACGGCAGCGTTGGTTTCAGCGGCGTATGTCTTCCAAGGCGCGACAGCTTGCCGTGTCTTCTGGGGGTCTTTCACTTGCAGTACTCCCGGCACGGTGTCAACCCATGCGTCCACGACAACTAGGGCAGGCCTGATCCCACTGCCTCGAAGCGTCTCGATGTCGCGGGGAAAGAGGGGCGATCCGTTCCCTTCAGGGTCCTCGCACAGAACGTGGATGTTTTCTAGATTCGCTCCAGCCACTTCAAGTCTGGGCCTGATGGTGTCGGCGAGGCCATCTTCGGTTGCAATCAAGAACGCAGGGGCAGGGTCGGCCCCGATAGTGAATGGCCCCCATGGCCTACCGTTGCTAACGGATGCAAGTGCGCGGATAGCCCACAGGGACTTTCCTATTCCCTCGTCGCCGACGAGGAGGCTAACCTTCCCTGCTGGAAGGTATCCCGGTGCGAGAATCCATGAAATGGTGCGGGCGGGTGCGGTGTCACTGATTTTGTAAAGCGTCATCCCGGTCAATGGCGGAGTCTTTCTACTTGACGTTAAGGGTGCAAGGGTGCAAGGGGGCAACATTTGAGTAAGGGTTGCGCCATTTATCAATGGGAAGTTCCCACTTGCAAGGCGTTTTGCTATTCGCTGCTTCGGCCGCGGGAGGCACTGCGAAGTAGAGTATTTCGTTGACTACCATATCGGCTCTTGGTTGCACTCTAATTCCCGCGAAGCGTTGATTTGATCAAGCAGAGGACTTGGCCGCTCTGGATCTTTGACCCCATTTAGGCAGTGATCGCACTGGCGGCGGTGCGGAGGCCTGAATACCTCGAACCCGACGCTATATCCTCGGTGGCCTAGGAGAAACTCAGAGCCGACTCGCGTTCCATCGCTGTAGGTTGTGAGATTATCCGTGTATTCCAAGAGCATCACCCTGAGTCGTTCCTCATCCATGGACCGAGGAGGGTTTTCGTAAAGAACGGTGTACATCCACAACATGTCGTCGATCACAGCCCGGAACGCAGCTGGAACCCGCAGACTGCCCTGATTCTTCGACTCCACTGTCTCCCCTGAACTCACTCTGCTTTCTTCGCCCTTCTGCCCGGTTGGAATTGATCCACTATCTTTTGGGCCGTTCATTTGACGATGCCTTGACTTGACTTCTGCGGTTGCCCCTGCGAACGACCCGCTGAGCTTGGTTCCAGCGATTGAGTAGCGCTGATGCATCCCTCGACGGCACCACCCTTAGCCGTTGTCGATTTCTGGGCTACGAGCCAGTCGTCTATGTCATCTCTTTCATAGAACACAGTTCTACCGAGCTTGAACGATCGCGGACCTTCTCCACGGTGTCGCCACCATCGCCATGTGGCTTCAGGAATCCCGAACTCTCTAACCAGATCACTTGTGCGCAGAGGCGCCATGAGCATGCTCCTTGTTCGTTCGCTTTCGAGCGTGTTGACTTCCGTTCATTGACGCAGTCCCGAGAGCCGGAAAAAAATCGACTTCCGTTCTTGACCAACGAAATTCAGGAATACATTGCCTGTCATTACGTGGCCCAATCACGCCAACGAATACGACGGTATACCTAGTGGCTACGAAGAAACGCCGGTGCGAAGCACGCCGAAGTACCTCCCAGATGAAGGGC
>CAZDDA010000469.1:0-2511 GCA_964504085.1 uncultured Thermotogae bacterium
CTATCCTATTGCCCCGGGAGGCCTGTTCCGTTAGAATAAGGTGTTTTCTATGAGGTAGGATTTCTGTGGCCCGCGGGCTCGCAACAAATCGGGGGAACACCGGGCATGACATTCGCAGCGGGGACCGGTACTGGCACGTGGTGGAGTGGCTGGGTTCTCACTTTCAGGGGATAGGCAATGAGAGACTTGCAGGAATGCATCAGAAACTTGCAGAAGCAGACTGAACGGCACCGGCGTGCGGGGTTGAAGGAGTACCCTACGAGAACGATCTTCATTGACCCGATGCTTGAGGCTCTGGGGTGGGACGTGCGTGATCCCGATGATGTCGAACTCGAGTACCCGACAATCGACAACAAGTCAGTGGATTACGCTCTCAAGATCAACAAGGAACCTGTCCTACTGCTCGAGGCAAAGCAGCTCAAGGACCCCTTGGAAGATGTGAAGGCCATCACTCAAGTGATCGGCTACGCGGCCAATGACAATGTCGGATGGTGCGTCCTAACTAATGGAGTGCGCTACAAAGTCTACAAGACATCAGAAGAAGCGCCAGCTCCGAAGAAGCTCATGTTCGAGGTGTCAATAGATCCTCGAGACTCCGAGGGCGTATCTACAGAACAGCTTGCCTCTCAGCTTTCCCGGATTTCGAAGGACTCCGTGGCCAAAGGCTTTCTCGACATCACAGGAGAGAGAGTCTTCACTACGGCCAGGGTGAGAAAGGCGCTTGATGAGCTTTTCAACACACCTTCCGATTCGCTAGTGCGGCTTGTCCGGAAGACGGTCGGTCCTGAGAGTATCACTCTACCTCAGGTGCGAACTTCGCTTCCGCGCATCTGGAGTGGAATGGAGATCCCTATCGAAGAGCCCGCAGAACATGACACTCGCCAAGGAAGGCAGACGCGCAAGCGCGGCGCGAAGAAGGGCCGTGACCATGGGGAAGCCCATCATACGCAGGGAAAACCCTCGGAGGTGGTTGAGATCTACAGAGCGCTGGATCGGTTCTGCATGGACCTCTCTCCTGGTGAGGTCGTTCGACGCCACATGGTGAAGTACGTGAGCTGGTCGAAGGGAAAGTGGATATTCTGCTGCGCTCATCTTCAGAAAAGCGGACTGAGGGTCTGGCTGAAACTCGATCCTGGACTGATACCGAGTTCGGCGACTTATGCAAGAGATGTGTCGAACATCGGCCATTGGGGAGTTGGAGACGTAGAGTTGGCAATTGACAGCCTCGAGCGTCTAGCCGAAGCAAGGCAATTCATCCATGCGTCGTTCGATGCCGGACCGAAACAGAACCCATAGGGGCAGAATTCAGCCTCGACATCTTCTGGCTCCGCGACGACAGCCTTGAGGATTCGGCAAATCTGCCAGATCCCCACATCCTCGCCGCGGAGATAGCCGAGGATCTGAGAGCGGCGCTGGAGCAGATTGAAGAGGTGTTGGGAGATATGGAGGAGGGGGTGGGAGGGTAGCAAACCAGACCTTCGCCCGGGACTCCTTGGGATTCAATCTGGCATATGTTTCCTAGGGCTTCTTGGGAGGTTCCGTAATGGCTACACCTTGTCGCTGGATGATCTTTGTGGACGGCGAGAATCTCACGCTTCAGGCTCAGCGAATCGCCAAAGCGAATGGAGTCGAGTTACTTGAGGGCAAGTACTTGCAACGGGATACGCTATTCTGGATTCCCCCAATGACCGCAGAAAATCCGTTCACGACTGCTTTTCACCCGTGTCTGAGGATTCCGTATCCAACGGAGAATCGCTGTATTCGCGCGCATTACTACACCGCCGTGAAGGGAAACGAGGAGAAGGCTCACAAGACAAGGCTGGCACTTCGGAACCTCCATTTTGAGCCGGAGGTGTTCACGAAGATCCACGGGAAATCCAAGGGCGTCGATATCAAACTGGCGCGTGATGTACTGTGCCATGCTTTTCGAGATAACTATGACTTGGCGGTTCTTGTTGCTGGAGACGGGGACTATGTGCCTCTAGTAGATGAAATGAAGCGCCTCGGGCGAATCGTGTGCGTGTATTTCTTTGATGGTCCGGGAAGCGGTCTCAGTGAAGCCCTACGCCTGTCAGCAGACTTCTTTCAGGGGTTGGACAAGGTTGTCTTCACACATTGGGAGGAGTACCTGGCGAAACAGAAGGACTCGCCAGCGATCTGGAGGCGATCGCAAGGCGAGCTTCAAAGGTACTGCAAAGACCCTCCGGGGGAGGATCTTGAGGTCCGGACGGTCCACGGACGCGAGTGGACTCCCGAATGCTCACCCACTGCGAGATCACGATGAAGTTGACACTGAAACGTCGGAGAGATTGATGAAGATCAGGAGCCTTCACCTGCAGCGATTCCGCCAATTCAGCGATACCTCCTTTGAGTTCGGTGATTTCAACGTGCTTGTTGGTCCAAACAACTCGGGCAAGACAAGTGTCCTACATGCTATCAGAGCGTTCTTCGCTCTCATGACTGGGCATGTTCAGTTCGAGGGGAGCCCCCCGGTGGCCCGCTACCATCGCC
>CAZDDA010000470.1:0-2502 GCA_964504085.1 uncultured Thermotogae bacterium
CTTGCAGTCGAAGAAAGTCACGCACGTTCGTTCCTGTCCTCGGGTTCACCTCGTGTGTGGAGACATCTCCCCGGAAGGAACGGGGCCGTTCTTTCAAATCGAGGGGGAGGCGGAGATTTCGACCGACCCCGGGGAAAAGAAGGCGATGTGGTTCGACTCGTTGGCGTATTACTTCCAGACCCCGGAGAGCCCCGATTGGTGCGTGTTCAAGGTGGTCCCCCATCGGATCGTCGTCCATTCCCCAACGAGCACGGAGGCCGAGGTCTGGGAACCGCGGAGATGAGTCCGGCCGCCCGACGCGCCGCGAAACCGCGTAAGCACCGAATTTCCTCCATCTCCTGAGGTTCCTTCTATGGACATCGAACGTCTTCATCGATACTTGTTGTCGAAGCCCGGCACCCTGGAAGAAAGGCCGTTCGTCCCGGAGATCCCGGTCTACAAGGTCGGCGGCAAGATGTTCGCCTACCTCTCTCCGAAGGAATCTCCTCCACGAATCACGCTGAAGCTCGAACCCCTCCACGGCCAACTCCTCCGCTCGTCCTACCCCGCAGTGCGCCCCGCCTATCGCATGAACAAGGATCACTGGAACATGGTCTTGCTCGACGGCAGCATTTCAGAAGAAGAGCTTCTCTGCTGGGTCGATGAGTCATACAACGAATGTTCCCCCCTGTAGCGATAGGGGGGAGGCGGTGGTAAACCCGCATGAGCTAACGCTTTTTGCGCCGAGGAGCGAGTTTCTTTTTCGTGGCCACAGTCACCCCCTTACTGGGGAACACCTCGGGCAAGGTGACCTGCGCTGAGCTGAGTAGCTGCTGGAGGAATGCACGCGGTTGCGGGATCTGGTTGCAGCGAACCTTCCCATGGATCAACAGTTGCGTAGCACAGAGCCCATCCAACTGACCGATCCCTTCTTCAACCGTCACCTCCAACTCTTGCCAGCAGCGAGCCAACTCGGCAATGATCAAGTAGGAGAGCATCACCACCAATACGTGCCCCCGTGTGTGCGGCTCGGTTCGCACGTGAACCGGCCGTACCTCCAGGTTGACCGTCTTGCTGGTGCGGAACACCCATTCCACTCGGGCTAGATCCTTGTACCGCTCGTGCACCGTCTCCTTGCAAACCGCCTGCTTGCTAAGATCCGTCTTCAGAACGTAGCATCCGTCGAGCTTCGCCTCCTCTGCCAACGCTTCGCTGTCTTCGTTGAGCAAGATCTCCCGGCCAGTTGTCCTTTCCCTCAGCCACCCCGACAGCCTCAATTGCTCGATCTTCTCCCGGACCTTCCGTTGCGCCACCTCCACCTGTGCCTGTCGATGCTCGGCCAGGTAGAGGTTCTGTTTGTCGACTTCCCGGTGTACCGCCATCCGTCTGTCCTGCCGAGACCGGGCCACCTCTGCTGCCCGGATCGGATTGCGACGAACAACGTAGCGGATGCCCTCCGAGGTCTCGACTTCCGCCAGGTCTTGGTCAAACAGTTCCATCTGAATCACACCGGCCTTCAACAGCTTCACCATCTGCGGCTTGGTGATCGCGGTGATGTAGTGAAAGCCCTGTCGGTTGAGATCCTCGATCTGCCGTGAGTGGATCATCCCACGGTCGCCGACAAAGGTCACCGCACCCCCGCCGAAACGCTCCGCGACCTTCCTCACTTGCGCGCCAAAGGTGTTCGAGTCCTTCGTGTTTCCCTTGAACACCTCCACCGAGACAGGCGTCCCTGTCTCATCGCACAACAGGCCGATCACGATCTGGGACTTCCCCCTCTTGCGGTCACGGTTGTATCCAAACCCAGCCAGTTCGTTCTCCGTCCCTTCCAGGTAACTCGACGTTACGTCATACAAAAACAATCGCTGTCCACCGGGGACTTTGCGCTTCTCGAACAGCCGGTCTTCGATTTCCTCCTGGTTCTCGTACAGCCAATCGAGGTTCTCATACAGGTGGTCCTCGTTGAACGTCTCCAGGTTCAGCAGGTCACAGGCGGCATGGGATCCCGCCAACCGCACCGCTGACAATCGTGAGCCCTGATCGATCACCCGAGCGATCACCTGCCACAGCGCCAGCTTCCCAGCACGGCTCGACCCCAGCGCAGCAACGATCCCCAATCGCCGGGCAACCTCGAACACGGTCCACACACCCCCAACGGAGGGTCCCTGCCTGACACGAAGGTCATCCCGCAGGTTGACCAACGCGCTGAGATCCTTCTTGTGACGTAATGCCAACCGAAGCGCCTCGATCTCCTCGGGCTTGCAGTGGGACAGGTTGGCGACTGTGCGGTGCTTGACCTTCCCCTCCTCACGGTAGGACTCGCGCAACAGGTGACGGGTGTAAGTCTTGCCCTTTGCTGAGCGGACGGTTGAGGTATCGACGTACATAGTGAGTACATTTTATCACGTTACATCGTGTTTGACAAGGGACAACTATCTAACTATTAGTGGCTACATTTACCTGGAAAACACTGGGAACCCTGTTCCGAAAAGACTTCCCCGATCTGCAGGTGGGGAACATCCG
>CAZDDA010000471.1:0-2499 GCA_964504085.1 uncultured Thermotogae bacterium
TACACCCTTTTCCGATTTACCAGATAGAGTGATTAGCTTTTCCATCAGTTCTCCTAATTACGGTTTAGTTACTCTTTTGTACTTCTCGGCCCTGCTCATCTGCCGATCGATGGCGTCCTCTGCTTTGCGTTGGGCATCCTCTTCGGCTCTTCCTGACAAATGATCGAACATCGTGCCGGTGGTTCTTTTGGTAGAGTCCTTGATTGCCGTAGCTGCAATCTCGCCGCCACCTGCGTCAGCGAATCCTCCACCGAAGCCGCTAAGCAGTGGCCCATACCCAGGACCGGACTTGTAGCTTCCGGCTTGAGATACGTTTCGCTCGATCTCAGAGATGTTTTTCAGAAGGTCTGTAGGCACACCCACTTCTGCGTTCACGGAGGCTGTCAGGAATGCCCGGGTGGACTCAGGGTCTCTCGCAAGAGTCGGGGAGATAGACACCAAAGTCTGGAAGGCATCCCGTGCTCTCTCTTTGTGGGCTGACAGGTTGGACCGTTGGTCCGACTTAGCTTTTTGCATAGCCGTCATGAAGGACTTTTCCAGGTCCTCACGAAGCTGTTTGTTTTCTTTCGATGTCAGGTACTGATCGAGAGCTCCCTTGCCAGCACCGTAGAGAACAGGCGCGGCCATAAGAACGCCCATGCCCTTGAGGTTGCCCATGAACTCAGGGTTCTTCATAAGAGAGCCAATGCCTTTTCCTAGGCCTCCGGCCATACCAGAAGCAACACCGGCCTCCTTGATGAGGTCCAAGCATGGTCCGTAGAGTTCTCCGAGCTTTCTAGCGTTCTCTACGTCGGCTGCAGAAGCCTGCTTCTTCATCTCTTTAGAGAGCATCTTTTTGAATTTTTTGTCAGCGGCGTCTATTATTTTTTCGTACTCTTTCGGACGCATTGCGTCCCTTTGCGCCGATGCCATTGTCATAAGATCTGAGTCGGTGAATCCGGAATGCAGCCTCGACTTGACCAGTTGGGGCGCGACTGGAGCGCTTGCTATGACAGGGGACACTCTAGCTAGTTCATTTAACCTAGCGTGTGCTTTTTCCTGGTATTTTACCAAGTCGGGGTCTTGGGAAAGGTTGTTTTTATTGGCAGCAATACCGCCGGCTAGTTTCCCTCTTTCTAGGATGCCAGGTGCAAGCACCATCCCTACGCCCGCCGATAGCCCGGCGATTGTTTTAATGGCCTTATTGGCCATCTGCCAGCTTGCTGGGAGATCTGCCAACGTCGTAGCGCCAGCATTAGCATGCTTGATAAGCGCGCTACAGTCGCGGTAGATCTCAGCACGGGCTTCGGGGCTGATCTTCCCTTCACTCGCCAGTTTTTCTACATACTTGTGTAAATACATATTCACCTCAAAATGTTCTGATACTGGCTGGGTTTGCAGCCCGTGCCGCTTGTCTTCCTGCCTGTCCAGCAGCCCGCATGGACTGGAAGGCCCCTTTAGTAGTGGCAGCAGTGTCTGCCGCCGCGAGGGTGCCCATGGCAGCCTTCATAGGATGCTTTGCAATCATCTTGCCCGCTGCACCTACAAGGCCAGCAATGACCGCTTCCTTTACAATGCCTCGGTGGTTTTCAAGATCGATCACAATGCCCTCACTCGCTGTCTAATGACGTTGATCTGGTCTGCAACCAGTTTACCTAGGTTCGAGCGCTCTGCAATCCGCCTATCACAATCACGGAAGGTCTTCAGTGTGATGTAGAGAGGGTTGTTTCCGTTAATGACCCGAGCTCGGAGGTTCTCGCTGATGAGTTCCTCTGGGGCCTTCATGTCGGCGGTCTTTTCTAGGAAGTAGTCCATAGCCCCTTTAGCGACACGTGGAGTAAGGTACCCCTGCTTGCCGAGAGCATAGGCCAGCTTTGCCAACATCTTGCGACCTTCCTTGAACTCTGACTGCTTCACGAAGTAGTCCAGCGTCCCGAGGGTCTGTGCGCGCTCGTTAGGGGTGTCACACGCCATGACAAGGGACTTGGCTTCCTTGATGAACTGGGCCTGAGCGTTGTCTCTAGCGATCTTCGTCAGGGTGATGTCGTCTTTGATCTTCTCGAGAAGGACCTCGCGGCCTTGGAGAGCAGCCGTTAAGTTCTGTTTCAACGACGCCGTCTTGTCCATCTGAGGAGCTTTGACGCCGAACAGATCATAGGCATCGGGGCCAGAGTCCTTGAGCCGAGGTGTTGGTAGCTCGGATGCCATCTTAATAGACTCTCCGCCGTCGGTCTGGAGGTTCCGGATGATTTCTTTGGCATCGGCGAGGGGAAAGTTCGCAGCGTGGTACTTCTCAGTAGCCGAAGCGTACTTTTCCTGGTGGATCTGCCGATTCGTTTCGGCCGCCAAGTGTTCGATCTGGTGGGGGAGCAGCTCCTCGACCCGAGCGATCTTGGTGATGGTCATGTTCGGGTCAGTCCCGCATGAAACGTATGCGTTCATGGCAGAAGACGCCCACTCGCGAATCGTGTCTACAGACACTCGTTTCTCAGAAAAAGAGCTTGGCTCAAAAAACATGTC
>CAZDDA010000472.1:0-2494 GCA_964504085.1 uncultured Thermotogae bacterium
AACTCTTCTAACCACGGAGGCAACATGACCCTTCCTTACGAAAAACTGCTCACTCCAAAACTGATCTCGCACCTACGGCAAAACAAGCCGTCCCTGATCGCGCGCGATTTGTCCTTGTTCGGCATTCCTATGAGCATTGTCCATGACGTTCTTCTGGCGCGCGGGGTCTACAAATGGTTTTCTGTGCGGCGCATGCTTATCAGGTTAAAGGACGAATGGAAAGGGCGGGTGCGGCTCGCTCTTTCCATGATCGCCACCTACAAGAAGTCAAAAAACCATTATGAACTCGCCTGGTGGCGCGGCTACCTTCGGGCCTATGAGCAATGCCGCGCGGAAGTGCGGTGTCTGTGCCATTCCCCGCGCTGGCAGGCGCCCGATTTCGACCGTCATGCCAAGGGGCACCTTTATGCCTTCGAGTTGTGCGAAGCCCTGCACAATGACCAAAGCGAAAGCGCGACCGCCAGCACCGCGATTGCCACGGAGAAAGCCGGGTAGTTGACCGGCGTTTCCCGGCCGGCGTGGTCAACGAACCTGTGCTTGTGGTTCAGGCATTCGACCACGGGGAACATGATCGGCTGTTGCTGCCCCTCGAACATGTACCAGGTGGTCGTGTTCCCGCAGGTCGGTTCCTCGCAAGTGTAGGTGCATTTCACGAATCCGCCTCGGGGCGTGTCGAATGTGTAGGCCATGGTGTTCTCCTACGCCGCGCTCGCGGCGACAAGGGTTGGCTGCACGGGAGTCTTTCCAGAAAGTGATTGCGCGTGTCGCGCAAACTCGGCGAATACACTTTCCTCCCGTCGGTGATTGTAGAATCGTGCGGTGGTCGTCAGGTTGCTGTGCCCGAGAATCCGCTGCACAACGTCGAGCGGGGTCCCGTCCTCAACAAGCAGGGTGGCCGCTGTGTGGCGCAAAGCGTGGCAAGCCAGCCCTTCGGTCTTTGCGCCTATTTCTTCCAGCAGGCGGGAAATCTCGCGCGATACAGTCTGGTGCGAGATGAAGTCGCCGGCGTTGAACCGGTCGGCCCTGAACACATATCCCTTGTCGCCCCGTCGCCGGTAGATGTTCTGGCCGCTGGCGCCCTTTCCTTTTCCGTCGTCGCCGATCATGGGCGATTCGGATATGTAGGCGGCCAGGTGGGCGCGGCATTCTTCGTCACAAACCGGTATTGACCGCCATTTCGACCCCTTGCCGAGAACGCGGACGGCAATGATCTCGCCGCTCGGCCCGTGAATGACGTTATCTTCTCGAAGGCTGCACAGTTCCGATAGTCGCGCGCCGGTGGCCATGTACAGAAGAAGCATTGGCCTGAGCCAGCGCGGCTTCTTCGATTTCAGTGCCAGTTCCCTTAGCGCCGCGGTCTGCTCGGGGGTGAGTGCCTTTCCTGCACGGCTCTGGCCGTTCACGTCCCGGTTGATATGGAGCCGGCGGCGAATGTCAATCTCGGCCATTCTTGCCACCAGGTTCTTCTTTCCATAGTGGACGGCAATGCGCCGTATGGCGGCCCATTTCTGCACAAGGGCGCGGCGCCCGGGGTCGTCAAGGGCTTCGGCCCGCTCGGCGAAGTTCGCGGCGAGGCGGTCAATGTCGGCCGGCGCGGCGTTCGGGATCTGGCGGCGCGTGGTGGCCTTCTCGGTTGCCTTCGTGTCCGATTGCGCTTTCCACCAGTCCATCAGCGCGGAGCGGACCAGATAAATGGCCTGTGGCGAAAGCCCTTTGTCGGTCATGTGGCGGAAATAGCCTTCGTGCCCAAGGTCGGTGATTGATCGGTTTGCTATGTCGGTGGTGGTCATGGTGCTCCTTGTGAAGATTAAAGTCCTTTGTCGGCGTCGCAGGCCGTGTCCGGTGCGTATTCCGGCTGCTCGCCGCATTTCCAGAAAAACTCGCAACATTGGCATTCGCGTCCTGAATGCCTGTGCCTATCGCCCATCTCCCACGGCCCAAGTTTCCACCGTTCCCCCTCGCCGGCACATTCGGGACAATAGCCGGCGTTGACCAATATGTGTTCCGCCACTTCGGTTGTCGGTAGCAAGTCGTCGTGGTCTTTCTGTTTGATCATGGCTGCAAATGCTTCTTCGAGTGTCATGGTCTTGTCCTCAAAGGTAGATGTTAGACTTGTTCGGCGAAAACGTACATGCGAACGATCACGTTGTCTTTGAGCCAGTGCTTGCGAGTGTTGTACTCGGCGATTGTGATGTTTTCCGAGTAACCGTCGCGCTGGTCCTCAAGGGTAACGTGTGCAATGTGTCGGGAATCGTCATGGTCAATCCGTAACTTCTGAGTTTCTTCGGGTGCCATTTCAATGAACGGGGTGTGTTCCCTTTCCATGTCGGTCGCCGGAGTGAGAAGTCTGTATGCTTCCTGCCAGTCGCTTGCGACCTTTCTTAGTCTTGACTTGCGTGTGCCGCGCGGTATCACTTCTTCATAACCTCTCGGGGTGAACACCACTCTGCGAGTTCGCGGGCCTTCTCGGTGCTCGGGCCGTATTCGGACATTA
>CAZDDA010000473.1:0-2493 GCA_964504085.1 uncultured Thermotogae bacterium
CGCTGATCACCGACGATTCCGATCCCGGCAAGTCGCGCGTCCCGGTACCCGTGGAAGGCGTTGTCGTATCGACGGTGGCGGTCCGGCCGTCACCCTTGATGCTCGGTGTTCTACGAGTGAATCAGACCGTGACCAAGCAGATGGTGGTCTACGCCAAGACCGCGTTTCGCATTGTGGGCATATCCTGCTCCGACAAACGGTTTCAGTTCACCGTTCCCGATGCCGCCCAGAAGTATCACTTGATTCCGGTTAAATTCACGGCCGGCGACCAGCCGGAACAAGTGGCGGCGAAGGTCCACATTCAAACCGACGTGACCAGCAAACGCACGATCGAAGTGCCGGTTCACGTCCAGGTCGTGCCGGAGGAGCAGGAGAAGCCGGGGAAGCGTTTGTCGGGTGCCATGGTCTTTCCCGTCTCGGATCAGAGTTACCAAGAGCGGCGGTAAGGCGTTCCGGTACGTGTTGCCGGGGTGTCAGCCGTGGTTGGTTGCACATTCCGCGGGTGATTGATCGGCTGCTGGCCAGCCGACGCTTCGCCTTGCCGCTGGAACGCATCTTTTTCCTGACCCTCTTGCACCGCCTGTTCGCCTCTGGCAACGGTCGCTCTTGCGTGCTGAACTGGAAAGATCGTTACGGCATTCCGGGCACGGAAGCCATCGATTTGCATCACGTTTATCGGGACATGGCGTGGCGGGGAGAACCCTTGCCCGAGCACCAGCAGGCCGGGGCCACACCCTTCGCCCCGCGCTGCACCAAGGATGACTTTGAGGAACCCCTGACGCGACAGGAGAATCGAATGAACGGATCGAATCAACAGGAATTGGCCAAAAAGGCATATTCCTTGGGATTTCAGTATGAGAAGCAGTACAGTGGCTGCGCCCAGTGCGTGATTGCTGCACTACAGGATGTCCTGCAGTTACGCGATGAACGAAGCGATGCTGTCTTGAAGGCGGCGACTTCGTTGGAAGGTGGAGTTGGGTGTGAGGGGGACGGGCACTGTGGGGCCTACTCAGGCACGGTGATGATTCTTGGCTATGTCATGGGAAGAGAACGCGACAACCTCGCCGACCCCGAAGCTAAACGACAGCAAACGAACGCCATGGCCCAGGCGCTTCACCAACGATTTATTGAGAGATACGGCACGGTAATTTGCCATGGGATACAGAGGAACATTTTTGGCAGGCCCTATTACCTGAAAGATTCCACTGAGAGTGCAAAGTTCAAAGCGGCCGGCGCCCACGTCGACAAATGCACAGCCGTTGTCGGCGAGGCCGCCCGATGGGCTGTCGAGATCCTCTTCGAAGCCGGTGAGCTTCCGTAGATTGCACGGCTTCGCCAACTAAACGGGTATTAGCGATCCTGGAAGGGATTACGCCTTGAGATCGCGTGGTAAATCGGCTCGTTCAAGACGCGTCTTGCCATGTTGCGCAAGACTGGATTCCTGACTGCGAAAGGAGGTTTCTGAATGAACGGCACTGGACTCAACATGATCTCTTCGTCCCGTTTTGCGGCGGTTCTGCTCGCCGTTTCGATGCTGTGCTGGACACCCCCGAGCAAAGCCCGGGAGGGGCTGGCTTTGGGTCAGGGAAAACAGCTCGTTTTGCAGAGGGAGATGAGCAAGTGCAGGCTGCCCGAAGGGAAAACGGAGGAGAGAACCGTAATCTATACGGTCTTTCTCAGCCGGGGGTACGCTGGGCCCGGAAGACCGCCGGACCCCGAATTCTTCCTCTCCAACGATACGCTTGCCAAGAAGCTGCAAGAGAGATGTCCCGGCGTTGAATTCGTGTCGCGGGACGCCACGAAACGTACCGAAAACCCCGCGTCCCTTTTTGAGGACTTGGAGAAACGCAAAGAGAACCTGGATGGCGTGCTTCTCGTAGGCGTTGGCGCTTCCAGGGTGGGAAGAGATTACCGGCTCGCCTTCTCAGGATTGCCCACGGTTGTGGTCTACAACCTGTTTGAGTTCATGAACGTTCCGTACAAACTGTTTGCAACCGGGCAAGAGGCGGAAAGTATCGTGGTGGGAGGTCCCAAGTATGGAAAAGGAAGAATCTTAACCGCGTCGCTGGACCGAAGAAGCCTTTCTCAGCAGTCGGTTTCTGCGGCTGCGTTTGAAGATCTCGTCTATAAAATCAAGCTCATCGAAGTGATCAAGAAGCTCAAGGAGTCGCGGATACTCGTCGTAGCACCGCACAGGTTCCTCGCCCAGGTTGACTACCAGGACGACATACAGAAACAAATGCCGGAGGACTACAACGAGAGGTACACCAAGGCACTGAAAGAGGCCCTGGGAGTCGAACTCGTCGTTGCGCCGCCCGAGGAGTTCTTCCAGGCATACGAAAGAACAGATCCAAAGGAGGCAGAAAAGATTTCAGAAAAGTGGATCCGGGAGGCCCGGCAAGTCGAAGCGGCAAGGTCAGAAATCACCAAGACGGCCAGGGCGTATCTGGCTTTCGAGGCATTGAGGAAGAAATACAACTGTAACGCCGTCTC
>CAZDDA010000474.1:0-2490 GCA_964504085.1 uncultured Thermotogae bacterium
GTATGGAGTCTCCGCAGTCGTCAGCATGTCGAGAACGTCACGCCTGTATACGAACAGGACTCGGCTTTCGAAGAACTCACGTGCGTCATCCATGGTCTGGACGGCAGCAGCGATGAATGCAGCAGCCTCTTCGACGGTGTCCCCTATGATTCGGTGGCGCTGTTCAGCAGACTCGAACCACTCGGACAACTCCGTGTGCTCATCACTCCTTCCCCCAATCAGGAGATCTGGGACAACCCTGGTTCCGTACTTCGCATTGATCTCCTCGCTCACGTAGGAGGTGACATCCCAGAACCCACCGCACTCCAGCCCGAATTGGGCGAGTAGCCAGCGTGCAGTCACTGGACAGGTTTCGAGCCACTCCTCGAGATCTTGACTGTCGATAACACGGACTGATCCCCATCTTTGCTCCGCTTGGTAGGTCTCAAGTAGCCGAACCTGCTCCTTCGTTCCCCATGCGTGTGGAGTTACGAAAACGAACGCTGCATCAGCGGTCGCGTCATCCCGCCTCTTCAAGTAGTTGCTCTTCAGCTTCTTCGTAGCCTCGCCTGTACTGGCTTCCCAAACCGAGCGTCCCGGATGGACGTAGGCTCCAGCGTCACCTGCAATCTCAACGACGCCGTCGAACCCTGGAGCCGATATGTCGTCTCCGACCGGAATCCGAATCGTACGCAGGTCGGATCTTGGGACTGTCTCACGAATGAGACGCCGGATGAGGTGAGGAAGGAGCCCCTGCGCATTACGGCTCTTGGGATCGAATAGCTTCTCAATCTGTGAGGAATTCAGCAGGTGCCTCATCGGCTGTCCCTCCCGAGCCCGAGCAGTCCATAGTTCGGAGCAAGCCTGCAGAATGCTCCGTAGTCGAGCCCCGTCTCCTGGCACGCCAACATCGCGGTTTCTGTCGGCAGCCCCAGGCTGCGTAGCTCATTGAGCCATTGCTCCTCCGTTGCTCGCGGGAGGTAGATTGACTGCTCAGAGAACCCCTCGCCTCCCCAGATACATTCCTGCGGTTGCTCGTCGCATTCGTGCATCACTATGATCAGGCAACCTCGCCTTGCCAGTTTTGCAGCGTCGACGGCGAAGTCCGCTGAAACGACAACAGTGTGCCCGGGCCCGAGCGTAGCGAGGCTCCTGACAGCCCCCTCGCTCTTGGCCCACAGCAACGATGTCAGAGCACCTTCATCCTTTCCATCCCGAGAGTCAAGTAGATGAGCTGACGCACAAGTGAAGTGCACCATCTCGACGACAGATGGCCCAAAGAAGAGCATCACACTCCCCGACGATCTTCGATCCTTGGAGAGCCAATCCGACAGCTGTCTACACTGCGTTTTCCTGCCTGCTACTACGAAGCTCGCGCTGATGGCGACCCCTCCTGACAGCTGGGCCCCATTTGAGTAGGTTTCCCAGATGCTTTCCCCCGTCCGAAGATCAGAAGGCGTGTCACCTAGGCACCGACGCAAGAAGTCTGACTCGATACCTGGTGCATCCTCAAGCCAGTTTGCGAGAGAGCGCGCATCGAGTGCAGAGACCGATCGCCACTCGTGTTCATCTCCCTTGGAATACTGCCAGGTATCTCGGCCCTTCCATACTCGTGGAGAGGCAAAGACAAAGGCAGTACCCGTTCTCTCTTCCAGGAGGGTGCCGGCGGTGCGACCGTCGTAGTCCTCGTTCGCCTTTGTACCTACGTCCTTGCGCACTGAGATCTCCCACACAGAATGTCCTGCGGGGACGAAGATCCGATACCCTTCGCAGTCAACCACCCCGTCGAAGTCTCCAAGGTACATCTGCGAGCCGTCCTGTATTTCGACGCGAGACCAATCCGGACAGGTCTCCTTGATGAGTCGGCGCAGGAGCCATCCCAGGTCATGTTTCGCGGCTACGGTACCGGCCCAATCACGGATCCTGTCCGCCAAGATCATCGCGTGCCCACCTGTGCAGCAAGCCGTTCTTCCGGCATCAGCGGAGAATCCAACTCACGAACACCCTATCCCGTGCCACATCTCCTGTTGACTGCTTACGGTGCTCAGCGGCCCATCGGAACATCAGGACTCCCCTCTGCAGCAGCACCTCCGCCTGACCGAAACCGGCGGCAAAAGAACTGGGATCGGCTCTCGATCGCCGCAGCACTGCGCTGTACGCAAGTATAACGAGGAGTTGCCACCTTCTGCCTCAATACTCGCCAGCCTGCATGCACCTCCAATAGAGGTGTATCCCTTATCGTCCAGTAGCAGTGCCTCAGACTGATGCCCTTCGCAGACTACTTCCAACTGAGCGGATTGTCAATGCACAATCTGCTAGCGGAAGCCTGCTGGTGGCCCTACTCGGCGGTACCAGTGCCAAGGAAGAGCGAACAAGGAGCACGGCGTAGAGACGCCGGCTACTGGTCACCGTTCCTCCCAAGATGTCTCACTCGGAGGACCACGGCGCAGGGCATCGACCACATCCAACCGGCAACGTAAGCTTGATCGCTCTCTCGGCGCTTCAAGGCTT
>CAZDDA010000475.1:0-2486 GCA_964504085.1 uncultured Thermotogae bacterium
CCTCCAGGATCTCGCTAGGGAATACCGATCTGGTGCGCTACTACGCCAACGAGTTGGGATACTACTCGTACTATGGTCCGACGACGGTGACGGGCTCGTTTGGCACCGCTGTCCTCTCGAAGTACCCGCTGAGCAACTGCGTCTCCTTCTTCACCTTCAGCGATCAGGAGGAGA
This sequence comes from uncultured Thermotogae bacterium, assembly GCA_964504085.1. Classification (GTDB taxonomy): domain Bacteria; phylum Bipolaricaulota; class Bipolaricaulia; order UBA7950; family UBA9294; genus CAZDDA01. The sequence goes on from CAZDDA010000475.1 coordinate 175, forward strand.
TCGGGACCGCCCAGGCTGAGATCGGCGTGGGAGGGAGGCGATTCACGATCTTCAACGTCCACCCAGATGGATCGGATGAAGTCATGCGGACTCTCATCGAAGCCGTCCTGGAGAGAGCAGCCGGCAAAGAGAACGTCATCGCCCTGGGCGATTACAACCTCAGAGAAGGGGAGGACGCCTATCAGCTCATCGACGGCGTCTACAAGAACGCGTGGATGGATGCCTATCCAACCGGGATCGACGATAAGGGTCTGGACATGTCTGGTAGACGGCGCATCGATCACGTATTCGTGTCACCCCATCTCGAGGTGAGAAATCCCGTCTACCTGCCGGCTCCCGGTTCCCGGACCGACCATCCTGCCCATTGGACGGAGATCGTTTGGGAGTAGCTTCGTGGGAAGCTATGCGAGTGTGTCGGTTCCTGGGAGAGTGTGAGCAAGCTGAGTTTCGGGGCCTCCGCCTACTTGGCGTGTGGAGGTCTCATCTCGCGGCAGGGCATCCCAGATTACCGGATCGGCGGCGCGGGCGTTGCAGGACGAGCTCTCCTAGCTGACGCAGGTGGCACGTTTCTGTGTTTTGGTGGTATAATCCACTCTGAGGGTGGTGCCTTCCGGGCTCCGCGGATGTACCGTCTTTGTGAGTGCATTGATCTTGACGAGAGGGGACGAGGGAAGGGAGAGTGCCTTGGGAATGCCCGAGAGTGGACAGTTGGGGGAAGAGGATCAGGTGGAGTACGGCTCCGTTCAGCTTGCCCTGCCTACCCTCGAGAGCGTAGGCTTCGCGAGACAGGGCTCCCGCGGTGCCCGACGCAACTTGCTGCGTCCACGAGACCGGGCGTTCCACGATTGGTACCGTTTCGTACTCTCGTTCCCGCCGCACCTGGTGCGTAGCTATATGGAGTGCTTCAAACTAGATGAGAAGCACGTGGTTCTAGACCCCTTCTGTGGTACCGGCACGACTCTTGTCGAGGCCAAGCTGCATCACGTTCGAGCGATTGGCCTCGAAGCCAATCCATTTGCGCACTTGGCTAGCTCGGTCAAGGTGACGTGGGATATCGATCCGGATGTATTCCTCGCAGGCGTTCAGGAGGTCGCAACCGCGGCTCGGGGCATCCTGCGAGACCAAGGCATCGATGATAGTCGCCCTTTCATGGGAGACCTCGGTGACATCCCGCTGCGAACACTTGAGCCTGAGGCATCGAGGCTCATCATCAAGAACTCGATCAGTCCTCTGCCCCTTCACAAGACGCTAGTACTGCAGGAGTGCCTTGGGCGCTATCAAGAAGCTCAGTGGTATGAGCATGCTCTCTTGGCACTAGCGAATGCTCTGGTCTTCTCGATCAGCAATCTCCGCTTTGGGCCCGAAGTCGGGGCAGGGAAGAGCAAAGACGATGCCGAGGTAGTAGGAGCATGGCTGCGTGAGACGCAGAAGATCGCAAGGGACCTCCGGACGGTTGCGGGGCAAGACTACCCTCGGGCCGATGCCTATCTGGCAGACGCGCGCAGTCTCGAGGGTGTTCTCGACCCCGGTTCAGTTGATGCGGTCATTACCTCTCCCCCGTATCCGAATGAGAAGGATTACACTAGAACGACACGACTAGAATCAGTCATCCTGGGGTTCTTCAGTAGCAGGTTGCAGCTGAGAACTCTCAAAAAGAACCTCGTACGGTCGAACACACGGGGGGTGTACAAGGACGACGACGATGATGAATGGGTGGTTGATCACCCGCAGATTCAGTGTGTCGCGGAAGAGATAGAGAGACGAAGGCTTCAACTCGGCAAGACCTCTGGATTCGAAAGGATGTATGCGAGGGTCACTCGTCTCTACTTCGGGGGGCTGGCACGCCACCTGGCTGGGCTTCGCACGGTACTTCGCCCAGGTGCACAACTAGCATATGTCGTCGGAGACCAAGCCTCATATCTCAGGATCATGATCCGCACGGGACGTCTGCTCTCGGATATCGCCGAGGGTCTTGGGTACCAACTAGTGCGGACCGATCTGTTCCGCACCAGGTTTGCCACGGCCACAAAAGAGCAGCTGCGTGAGGAGGTAGTCGTGCTCCGTTGGCCTGGGCAATAGAGGGGGCAAAGTGTCGAACAGGAAGAACCGGTACAGTCAGATCATCGAAGCGGTCTTCTTCAAGTACTACAGGCCTGGGCTAGATGAGCTGGCCTTCGCAAGATCGGATATTGCTGAAGCCGCAGAACGACTGGGAGTAGCGGTTCCCAAGAACCTGGGTGACGTGCTGTATTCTTTCAGGTATAGGGCGAATCTGCCAGCCAGCGTCGCCCAGAAAGCGCCTGCCGGTCACA
>CAZDDA010000476.1:0-1382 GCA_964504085.1 uncultured Thermotogae bacterium
GTTGGACTCAGGATTCTCGCTTGAGAGGGATCGAGTCATGGCGGAGAACGTCACCTGGTGGCTTGAGTACTTGGAGGAGACCAAGACAGCAATCTGGGCACACAACGGGCATGTCGCTCAAGGGCTGTCGAGCACGGACGTGTTCAGACCGATGGGGCAGTTCCTGGCGGAGACGTACGGTGACGATTACTTGGCGGTCGGGTCTTCCTTCGCGGAAGGGTCGCTAACGGCCTGGGACGGAAGGGTGCCCAGAGCGTACTCTGCCGAACCTCTGATCCCGGGGTGCTACGAGGCGGCCCTCCAGACAACGGGGCTTCCTCGATTCGTCGTCGATCTTCGAGACCTCGAACTCGGTTGCGCGGCCTCTGAGTGGATGCGTACCGAGCGTGGCTTCCGCATGATCGGTTCTTACTACGTGCCGATCGATCTCGGGTGGGACTACCCCCTCATCCTGCCTGAGTCCTACGACGTCATCGTCCACATCCAGACCTCCTCTGCTGCCCGGCAGTGGGGGACATAGAGTCTCGGCATCTCGTCTGCGCTCTAGCTCAGTCCGTCTTGTCGATGAACCCGTCGAGGCGTACCACCCGGATCCAGTCATGCAATGATGCAACGGCCCGCTGCTCGCTTTGCCCCTCCTGCTTCCCGAGTCGACGGCTGACTCTCGTCTTGTGGAGTTGCTGGTTTCGTATTGCGTCCCGGGAATCACGCTCACGTCATCCTCATCATCTGTCCGTCCTGCAGCGGATGCAAGGAGTGGCAACCTGTCACCGGTCATCCATACCTCAGCTCTGTCCCGTGGATCGTGCGGGACGACCATCCCGCCAGGCGTGGTTCTCTGGGGGGGCCTCGCGGGGGCACCAGTTCCGGAGTCTCGACTCGGGGAACGCAGTACTTGCCGCGTTCCAGAGCGGAGCCAGGTACTGCCTCCTCAGCTCCCACTCGGCGGGACCTCGTTGACAGCTTGCCTGAGTCGTGTGAAGTTCTGCTCTACCCGCCGCGACACTGCCTCGGGGACACCGAACACCCTCTCGATGTCCGGCGCGAAGTTTCGATAGGAGAGAAGCCGGTGAATGAGCTTTCTGAGGAGCGTGAGATGCAACTTGCGCTTTGAGCGGAGCTTCCGAAGCAGCTTCTTCGGACGTATCGTGACAGACGGCCACGTAGCACCGAACGTCAGTTCCGGTCCATCGTCCTTACTCAGAAGTCCCAGACTGCATTTCAAGTCATCGAATACGGCTTCTACCTCTGCCATCTGCTTGCCGTACATGAGCACATCTCCTTGGGAGAGTGCTCGGTCCAGCCCTGAGAACCATTCTCTAAGAGCTACACCAGCGCGAGATTGGCGAACAGCCGAGACTGCGACAGGCAGTTCCTCTATT
>CAZDDA010000476.1:1392-2486 GCA_964504085.1 uncultured Thermotogae bacterium
CCAGCGATTGGCGGGATGCGCAAGGTACTGCCCTCCAGGCCATATCGATCGCGGATCTGCGCGCAGATTTCGAGTGCTTCCCTATCCAGATACTCGATCACACGTTCCCGAGCTTGCTCGCCTGTCCTCATCGGACGGAGAACCTGCCCCATCTGCAGCAGATACTCCGACCGATCAACACATGGTCGATAGGGGATCTCAAGTCGCTGCGCAAGCAGCAGATAGAAGAGCGCACCTTCAGCGACTACAAGGCGAGCCCCGCGACCAGAGAGCGAAGATCCCCCATCTGCGAGGAAAGCCGCGTCTTCTCGAAGAGTGTGCAGGTCCGCCGATTCCACAGCTATGCTCTGCACGAGTTCCTTCAACTCACCCAGGACAGGAGCGTAGAAACGCCACCATCCGCTCCTTCGGCTGCCTACAAAGGCCAGCTCATCGTACAGAACCAGATCCTCGATCAACTGCAGAATGGAGAGGATACCGCGCCAGTCGCATGTCCCCGGCTCGATCAGTGACATCCAAACTGGGTCCCCGATCCACAGATCATCTCCCACTGCGCCATTCGACAGCCTTCCGGACCGTGCCAACACGCACGCAAGCAATGTCGAAGTGGCTCGCTCCATACTCCAGTTGTCTACTAGCAGTCGAGCCATGTTGTCCCTCGCAAGGGAGATGCATCGATTTCGGAAGTGAATACAGGATACAAGGAGGTCTGCGGGATGTGTAGCCCTCTCTGATAGGCCAGCATCCGACGGGAACAGGGACGCTATGGTCAATCACTCAATCGCGAGAGGGAATAGAGTACTGCGTCTCCGGGATTCCTACGTCTCTTCTTCACCCACCTCTTCGTTGTAGGTGCCGATGTGGTTCTCTCCGGTCTCCTTGTGGAAGATCGGCTTCTCGTTCCTGAGAAGATCGACAATCACTGCGAACTCCTGGGGATCGTCAACACTGAAGCCGTGCCACGTGCCATCGGTCTCCCTGATCCCGATCCGGCCGTAGTGCTTGTTGTAGTACCACCTAGCGGTGTACTGGCCAATCTCCTTCTCCGTCGCCATAGCTCCTCCTTCTCAATCGATCAAGACGTACTTTCTCCA
>CAZDDA010000477.1:0-2479 GCA_964504085.1 uncultured Thermotogae bacterium
CAACACACTCACGCTGTCCGTGCTCGTAGGCAAAGGCGTTCTCCGTCACGGACACGAGGTGAGCACGCGATTGAATGTGATGCTGCGGGCGGCCTACAGCGAATTCCTTGAACCGATCCGTGATCCGCGCCGCGATAGTATCGTAGTCTAATCCTTCGTCGATCCCCTTGCTCACAATGCCCCGGATGGTTTCCTTGCTCGTATCGTTGATCTGCGCAACGTGTGTAGCCGCGTTCTTTTCGGCCCACTTCAGAGCCCGTGTATCGTCCAGCTCGAACGCCTTTTGCAAGCCAGCGCGGTTGATGAACTCTTCTTTTGTGATCTCTTCCTGAATCGCCATCGCAGCGAAGCCGTCTGTCACTCCTTGATACAGACCGTCACGTACGATCTCTTCACCGTTGCGAACTGTCACCTCAATCGCATCATCGAACATACGATCGAAGTCACTGCCGAGTGCCTCGATCAACTGGGCCTCTGATACTGGCTTGGGGAAATATCGGACCAACTTGGGCAACGCGGAAATGACAGCCCGACCCTGTTGCCGGAACCATGCTCCAAGCTTCTTCTCTAGCCGCTTGACAGCACGCTCGCGTTCAAGGCCGGACACCGCTTCCACGAGAGCTATGGTGCAGCGTGTAACCTCAGATAGACTCTGTACCACCGTCCTCATTCATGTTCCCCTCGTCCTTAGCCGTGAGAGCTTCCACCTTCGATTCATCACCCGACTCCTTATCCGCTTCTCTCTCTCGCCACACGTCCAGGGTATCCCCTTCGATCTTGATACCGTCCTCATCCAGACCCTCACCGTGCATGTGTAGCTTGTCCCCATCCGAGCACATCAAGATCACTTTCCTTCGCCCGCTTCCGGGCTCGAAGCCCATGACCGTGATAGCGCGATACTCTGGCTTGATTAGATCATTCGTGCACATGCGAATCTGATCACCGACAGATAGGGTGACTTCTAGCGTCGCCGTCTCATCAGCCCCAATACCCCGGATCTCTTTCACTTGGATCGATTCATACATCTTCCGCCTCCTTAAACGCCATTGCAAACGTCTCTGCCAACACCTTCACCACTTCACCACGCTCCATATCCCGTGACTCTGAGAGAGCTTCAATCGCTTGCTGTAGATCCTGCACCGCCCCGGCTACTGCCACCGCTTCCGGTTCCTCGCCTTCGGGGAACAACCGTTCCATCACTTCCTCGATTGACGTTTCGCCTAACACCCTAAGAAGCCGCTCTGTAGTGTACTCCGCCCCAAGTGTCGGAGCCAACTGATTCCCGTTGAGCGTGGCCGCGGAAACAATCGCCTCAACTTGTGCCTTCTGATCGTCCTCTACTAGCGGCGGGAAATCGACGCTAACTGTCGTGTCAATCGGCTTGCCACGCTTCGTCTCGTCTTCGTTTTCGGTGTCATCGGCGTAGATGAAGGTCTCTTCTCCCCATGCGTCTTGAATCCAATCCCCGGTCAGCGTTCCGAGCACCTCCGGGTCATCGCTCTGATACCCGACCTCCGCCGCGCACTGAGTGACAAACGCGCATATCGTCTCCCATACGATCTCCCAAAGGCGCTGCCGGTTGGAGTACTGTAGTTCCATGGGTCTGTTCAGCGTCTTCGCTGTGGCAAGGTTCCCGGTAGACGGATCGCCCATGAAGTGCTCAAACGTTCCAGTAGCCGCGCACACCATCAAGAGCAAGCGCCGCCCATCTTCGGCCTTGGTCGTCGCTCCAGCGGTTTTGATCGGCGTGAGCTTCGTCCCTTCTCCGTGGATAAAGGCAGACCCCGCCGCCGGTGCTGGTTGGAATTGGTTTGAAGAGATCTTTGAATCGAGCTTGGCCTTGGCCGCGATCCTTCCAGCAGAGCCCGTCTTTTTCACCATATCCCATGCGAACCTCGCATACGATCGAACAAGCGTAGCCCAGTCAGACAAGAACCTGTTGTATGCCGCTGCCCAATCCTGAGCCGCGTAGATCTCGGATACACCGAACTTCTGATCCCCAACAGCGTTGACCTTGACGTGCATCATCGGCGTGTCCCAGTTGACCGGATACCCGTCTATCGTCGCTGGTTCGTTTCCGGGGCTGTAATCGATGTCTGGATACCACTCCCGGCGCACCGCTTGGAAGCGACCACGGCCATCCTTGCCCTGCTTCCATCGCCTGAGGTAGAACCACGGCTCGCTCTTGTTCTCCGGGTTCGTCATGATGTCGTCGATCTCGTCAAACGCAACCAACGCTACACGGACACCGCCCTCGCGATTCTTGAAGAAGACGGGGAATAGATTCGCGTCTATCCATAGGTCTTGTTCGGCCTTCGTCATCGCAATCACAGATGTCAGCTGCTTCTGATTCTTCTTATCGGAGAGGAATGCCTGTACAATTTCGTCCACCAAAGGATGCATGGCCTTGATCGTAACGCCCTGCCCGAAAACATAGTTCGCCTGAGTATCAACGGCACGCTTGATGAGCGGATTCTTG
>CAZDDA010000478.1:0-2472 GCA_964504085.1 uncultured Thermotogae bacterium
CATCGCGATCCATTTCACCCCCGCGTTGCAGGGTGATCGACATATCGTGGTAGTTTTCCGGCGAGCCGAGACCGTAAATACACGATACCGACGCGACAATGATCACGTCCCGCCGCTCGAACAGGGCGCATGTCGCCGCGTGGCGCAGCCGATCGATCTCGTCATTGATCGAGGAGTCCTTCTCGATGTAGGTGTCTGTTTGCGGGAGGTATGCTTCGGGCTGGTAGTAGTCGTAGTAGGAGACAAAATAGTGTACCGCGTTGTTCGGGAACAGCTCGCGGAACTCGTTGCACAGCTGCGCAGTGAGAGTCTTGTTGTGGGCGATCACCAGCGTCGGCCGTTGCACGTTGCAGATGACGTGAGCAATCGTGAATGTCTTTCCTGTCCCTGTTGCTCCCAGTAGCATCTGAAATTTCAACCCCGTGAGAACACCCTCAGTCAACTGCTCAATTGCGCGTGGCTGATCCCCACGTGGCACAAGACGCTGCGCAATTTGAAATCCTGCTTTTTCTCCAACCTTTGGCACACTCATCCTAGTATGTCATGGTAGCAAGTCTGCGGATGGGGATCAATGCAGGAACGGACCCGACGACGCAGATCATGGGTGAAAACGCGCTCATTGCCGAATAAATACAAGTAACAGTTGCAGACAGGCTTTTGATTCAGGACTCCACGAGAAGACCGCAACACAGACGAGAGTGAGCGACACCGGGCCATCCACTCCACGCGGGCGGTCGCCTGATACGTGTGATTCAACAACGCAAGAGAACAGGCGGAGATTGGAATCCTCATTGTATGTAGCGAAGTCTTGGCGCGTACTCGTCCTCGCTTGAAGGAACGCATGTACGCGCCTTCCAGCGTGCGAATGCTCTGCCTGCAAGGGGGAAACTTCCACATCAGCCGGGTCATCCGTCCCCTCTTTCTCTCAGTATCGTGGGGAGAATATTGCTTATGGAGGCCCGTGAGTTCATGGAAAAACTTCTGCCGCAAGCTTCGCTGGATGCGATTGATTTCGCCTGCGATCTCGAACGGGTCCTCGCTGACGAGGTAAAGTACCTGCGCCGAGTGATCAACACTCTCGCTGAACAAGATGCCATCGAGAAGGATGGCGTGATCCACGAGTTGCGTCTCCGCCTCTCTGACAAGGACGCCCAGATCGCCCACCTGCTTGAGGAGAACAGCTTCCTCAGGGAGCGCATGGCTCCCGCATCGAGTTGAAATCCATCCTGTCATTGCGTAGGTTTAGTCTGGAATGGCAGATACCGGCATCGGCAAGCAACTCCAACAAGCCAAAGCAGAGTATGCGAATCTCGAGCTCAAGCTCGCTGACCTCGAGATCATCTCAGGCCCTTCCTATCGCGACTTGACCCAGAGATACGCCCGCCTACGCGAGGTCATCCGCATGGGCGAGGAATGGGAACAGCTCCGCTCCTGTATCGCAGAGGAAGAAGAACTGTGGGAGAGCGAGGAAGAACTCCGTAGCGAGATTGAGGAAACCCTGAAAGAGGACCGTTGCCAGTTGGAGGAGATCGAACGCAGATTCCAACGGCTCATCGTTCCCCCTGATCCCAAGGACCGCAAGAACGCGATTGTGGAGATTCGCGCTGGAACTGGTGGTGATGAATCGAGCCTTTTTGTCGCCGACCTGTTTCGCATGTACGCTCGGTACGCTGATACAAACCAGCAAAGGGTCTCCCTCATAGACAGCCATCCGACCCCGCTTGGCGGTTTTAAGCAGATCGTGTTCGCCGTAGAGGGCGAACACGCCTACGGACGCCTCCGATACGAATCGGGTGTCCACCGAGTGCAGCGCGTTCCCGAGACAGAGTCCGCCGGACGGATACACACTTCAGCTGCAACCGTCGTCGTCCTTCCCGAGGCGGAGGAGGTGGAGATTACCATCGATCCAAAGGACCTGAGAATTGACACGTTTCGTTCCACCGGCCCGGGAGGGCAGAGTGTAAACACAACCGATTCCGCGGTACGGATAACCCACATTCCCACCGGTACCGTTGTAAGCTGCCAAGACGAAAAATCGCAACACAAGAACAGAGCACAGGCACTGCGCGTTCTGCGCGCTCGACTCAAGGATCGATACGAAAAGGAGAAGGAAGCAAAGCTTGCCGCTACGCGTCGACAGCAGATAGGCTCCGGCGACCGCAGTGAGAAGATCCGCACCTACAACTTCCCTCAGAACCGCGTGACGGACCACCGGATAAGCGTCAGTCTTTACAACCTTGCGGAGATCCTAAACGGGGATCTGGATACCTTGGTCGATATGCTGCACGAAGAAGCGAAGAAAGAAGCATTCGCAGCCTAAAAATCTATTCCAGTCTTCATTTTAAGGAATGCGGGTCTTGACAGCCCTCCACACCACTGCTACCATTATGACAGCGTTGGGTCTGTAGCTCAGCTGGTTAGAGCGCTCGCCTGATAAGCGGGAGGTCCCTGGTTCGAGTCCAGGCAGGCCCA
>CAZDDA010000479.1:0-2452 GCA_964504085.1 uncultured Thermotogae bacterium
GTTGCTGCGACGCTGGCCGGCTCGCTGCTCGTGAACATGGCTGTGGGGTTCGCGGCGGGAATGATCACACACTACGTCTTGCTGGTGAGAGAGCATCATCGTAGTCGGGCTGGGCAGTGAGGGGGAACAACGGCGTCTGTGAGAGTAAGTAAGCTAGTGTCGCACACGTGGCTCTCCATGCAAGGAACTGGGCCGAACGCAAGCTTGGGACGACAGCGCCGGTGGCTATAGGAGAGACCATTCGCAAGGAGGGGCTGGGTCCATCGAGACGTTGCGCTCAGTGCAGCTTGGTGGCCTGGAAGATTCAGACTCTGAAATCCCCTACAGAACTTAAGAATCACGTTATTCGGGTGCTTGTTGGGAGTGGTGGACAGGTTTAGAACCCCGTTAGGCACCTAACCACTCATCTCATGATGAGGCTCCTCCTGGGAGCCACGCGGACTGAATCCAGAACGCGTTCGTGCGTTGCTGAGGGGGTGAGCGGTGTCTCAGCCAAGATACCCCGCAGAGCTAGAGCCCTCCTAGGATCAGCGTTGCCGCGATCTGGGAGCGCGGCAACATGGCCTGCGGCTCAGGCGGTTTCTCGGGAGAGCCGGGTCACAGAGCGCAGGTCAGTCCTCTTCCTCTTTCTCATCCGGTTCTCCCTCGTTCCCACGGGCCTCCGGCTTGCCGAGCCGATATGCATCTAGTAATGGCAGCGAGATTGCAGCACGCACGGAACGATTGAGTTCCTCTGCGAACGCTGCGAGCTGGAGTTGCGCGTCCCCTCCGGCCGCAGCCATGGTCTCCCTCAATCTCTCCATGCATTCGTCCAGATACGGAAGCGAGAGCATTTGCCTGGTCGCGCGCTGCATTTCTAGGATTGTCTCTGTCACAGTATCCCACTTCATTGGCACTGCTAGACGGCGAGCTTCAGCGATAGCGGCTTTCCTCGCTCGGCGCCCGAGGTAGTCACCGGCCAAATCGTAGAAGTCCGCTGATGTGCTGATTAAGAATCTCTGCTCCGTTTGCTCTTTCATCTCTTCGACAAGCTCATCTCTTGGTCCGAAGACACCTTCCGCCATCTCCTGCCACCAGTCGTCCTTCGTGTCGTCGGTTATGAAGTAGATAGCGTGGCCGGTCTCCTTGGCACGCAAGATCAGTTGCTGCCAGAGAATGAGGTCCCCGTACTTGCTTGCACCTGGCTTGTCAGCGTCGCGGTACCCGGGAGGGCGCTTCAGGTCGTAGCGCTTGAGACCTTCGTCGTAGATTAGCTGGAGATCTCCGCTACTGAGTGAATCGCCTATGCGGCCAAGACTGATCTCATTCAGCCGATCCTGGATTGGGTCGTCGTCAAGGAAGTCCTTGTACTCGTTCTCGGCAGCAAGCAACTCGCCGGAAATGCGCTCAGTGACGGCAGTCACTCTCTTCTCCATCTGTTCAACTGGCAGAAATGGATACTGCGGCTTCCGCCCAACGTGCGGGTGCTTCTTCTCTGCTGCCTTTCGGAAATCTCCGGGTATGGATGACAGGAGGTCTCTCAGTCCCCTGCTGAATTCGATGTGCCGCTGTATTCGAGTGGCCCGGTTCCTAGCGTACTCGAGTGCTGCCTGATGCGGAAGCCACAGCCTATCCTCAAGGGATTCCAGAATTCGGAGGAAGTCCTCGCGTATCGGCTTGACGTACGCGTAGAGGTTGAGAAGGACGCTAGCGTCAAGCGCAATGGTGGCCCGCCGACGGTACTGCCCCACCTGGCGACCTGAGAGTTTGTGCTTGTGTGGTTCGACTGGCTGCAGGATGCTCTTCAGATCGCTCACAGGCTTGTCCCTCCGCGGAGACAATACCACCAATAGCACGTGCACGAAAACCTGGGTATCAATTGGATGCCCGACTATGGCGGAGGGCGCATGGCGACATCGGCGAGGTAGCCGTACGGACACGGCTGGGACGGAAACGAAGCCAGAAGCGACGGCCCAGAGCCCGGGGGAGACTGACTGCGGAACGGATTCACAAGTGGGGATCGATGTGAAGACACGTCAGACGGGACCCCACGTGCTGCTTCTGGACCAGCTCCGAGGACATTTCGGGATGACCCTTTGCGAAACCAAGCGCCACTACGCTAGTCTAGCGGCTGCGGATCAACAGCCAACTCAAGGGTCTCCTTGAGCTTAGTTACTTCTGTTGCTGACACGCCTTTCAGCCGAATGCGCGGTGCCTCGAATTCCAGAGCTAGCGTCGGCGCTTCGACCGATGAGTGTGCGGACAAGCGCCTTGCCTTTGGCTTCCACCACGTCTGAAGAACATCCGCGACCTTCAGGAGCCAAGCCAGTGGTCGTTCGTTCAGGCGGATACGGAACGCGCCGAGACGCAGCTTCTTGATGAGCTTCTGATGCTGATGGATGTTGTGAAGGGCTATGGCTTCACTGACTCGAAGCAGAGACTCCCTGAGGAGAACCGGGTCCCAGACAATGGG
>CAZDDA010000480.1:0-2451 GCA_964504085.1 uncultured Thermotogae bacterium
GGACTGGGAGTTCCTTCTGCAGTGAAGCGCGTTGCCGAGGCGCTAGGCATCAGTGAGATGGCTGTGGATGCTCAGCGGAGGAACCTGGCAGATGCTGAAGGAGAAACGGGGGGCCCGGAAAGGGGAGCTCCGACTCCTCACCACGGGCCACCGCTTCCGGTCCGCAGACCTCTAACAGGACTGGTGGACATGGAGAACCTGGCTGCGGACCTCACAGCCCTGGGCAGGTTCTCACTGTCGATTGCCAGAAGGATTGCCCCTACGCATGAGCACTGCGAAAGCGCCGAGGCTGTGCCAGCTGATCAAGGCGGCGCATGACTGCACGAAATCCTCACTGCTCATCGGACGATACGGATGCACAAGCTGAGAGGGCGGTGGCCCATGGGAGGAATCCGAGATCCCGCCAGTAGCGCGATGGAGCTGCTTAGAACGCACTCCTTCGGGATTCACTTCGCCCCTGACTCGAGAAGCTGGATGCTCTTCCCGTGGTTCGGCCTGATCCTTGCGAGATCCACGCCTGCAGTTGATCTCGCCTTCTACCTGGATCACGAGAAACAGCACACGTACCAGGAGTCCGGCTACTGGGTGTTCTATCAGCAGATCGACCTTCTCGCCAAGCTCCTCCTGGAGGCTGCGTGCGAATTGGGGAGCGCTCCAGACGGCCTACTGAACATGGCGCTAGATCTCTGGGAGAAGCTGTCGCTACTGGAACAGCACGGCTCGGTGCTTGACGAGGCAATTGCCATGAACTCACTGATTGATGCGGATGCAGGTGATGTCTTGTATGAGACGTGGCACCGTCGCGCCAACTGGTTCAGAAGCAAGCTCTCTTTAGATATCGAGCCAGATCCGTCACGAGCACAGTTTCACGCTCGCGTCGCTGAGTGTCGGAGTGCAATCCGTGAATGGCGCTCCAAAGAGGATCCTCGAGGGCACGGCGAAGCTCTCAGAGGGCTGGAAAGACTCCGCGATAGGTTCGGCATTACAAGCTTCAAGACGCGTCTAGAGCTGCTATTCCAGGCGAATCGAGTTCTTGTGGATGAGCGAGCGTTGGTCTTTCCGGACCTTCCATGGACCCAGGGCGCGTGGTCTCCGCGTTCGTTCCTGATCTCCCGCAACCACCGGTTTCGGGAATTGGTCAACGACCCCGCCCGCTTCCTTCAGAAAAACAGAAGCGCGTACGCACAGCAGTACGGCGAGAGCGGCTCGGGACTCCTGTCTCATCTGCTGGATCCCTTCTACCTGCCGATCGCAACCCATGACCTCTTCGAGATTCTTCATCTCACACGCTGGGTCAGTGAGCCGCTCGAAGCTGTACTCAGAGAACGGTACAAGAGATACGCCGTGCTTGCGCACTCCATTCCGGATGAGAGCGCAGTAGCTGAAGGCGCGATTGCGGGTTTCTTTGGAGATCCTTCGCATCTGTTTCAGATGTACGCCCCTCCAGCATCAGGAATAACCTCCCACGACCTCAGACCGCGGCATGCCTATCACGCAGTCATGACCGCGTGCAGGTTCTGGGCGACCGTTTCCGGGTCATTCCGACGATTCCCGCAGGCAATGAGATCCGACTTCGTGGACTACCTCGGCGGAGTTGCCTGCTCCTTGGAGTATCCACGCAGTCGCTTTCGCCTCTTAACCAGCTACGCAGCGTACCTTGGGTGCGTGAGATGCTCTGATCTCTTTGATGCACCTGAGTTCCTCGAGTTGGCTGCCCCCTTCCTTGAGACCTACATCCAGCTTTCGGATGAGGTCGAGAGTCCGGCTCCGATAGGGGCACTGCGAAGGGACTCACTGCCACAACTTGAGCGAGAACTTGACGCGATCAAATCGCGAGCACGTCGGTCGTGAGTGACGTTATCGAAGAGGCGCTTCGCTAGCAGAGAAGGCTGACAGAAGGCGGAGGGGGAACACGAACCGGTATGTCTGCCAGGCGAACATCGATGGCTGGCAGCCGGACAGAACTGACCCGAGCCGAAATCCTTAAGTACCTGCTCCCACAATCATTAACCATGGACACTGCCCGAAGAGAAGCCGTGCTCTTGAAGCTCGAAGCCGAGGAATGGGCCGAGCGGCATGACCACGATCTGCAGAAGCTCACTCGTCTTGACCGCGCGGTGATCCGCCAGGTCGCGGCGTGCCAGGCCAAGGACTACGCCATCCATGTTCGGCGATTGGCTGTCGTTCTTGGGTGCTCGCCTATGGGGGTCTCGAAGTCCGTCCGGAAACTAGAGAGACTACGGATCATTCGAGGCCATAGCCACGGGTTCCGTCGTGAGAAGTACCTCTCTCTCGACTCCGAGAATCCGGCCTGGGTGCGACACGTTCTCACAGCTGTCGACGACCGCTGCAAGACGTAGGCGTAGTCGTCAACCCCTCCGTTTACACGTTTCCATGAGTACAGAGACTCTCAGCTGTCGACGGATCGGCGTCCTTTTCTCTTCTTCTCAT
>CAZDDA010000481.1:0-2451 GCA_964504085.1 uncultured Thermotogae bacterium
CGTAGAAGATCCGATGGCCGCCCTTGTTCTCGATCACGTCCTTCAAGTATCTTATCCTTGTTCCTGTCTCCTCAAGTGTGGTAACGCCAATCGAGTAGAATTCAGTACTGCTCAGTAGAGCGGCCAAGTGCTCCGACTGATCTATGTAAAGCGCCTCGGCAGCTTCGACCTTCCCGATGCTTGACGCTATCGCATCGTCTCCCGTATCTTCCTTCAGTCTGATATAGTAGTCGAGCAACTCAGGATACTCTGCAATTGTGGCCCGGATTGCCGCCCGCTTGTCCGCCGTAGTTGGTCGTTTGATCCCGCGCATGCACTTGACTAAGTGCTCGTTCACCTGCTCTCGAAGTACCTCGTTGTCAATCGTGCGCGGAAGCTCAGCGAATCTTCTGATCATGTCTCCTTGGTTGATCCACGTTTGATCTCTCGTGAGGACATCTCTCGGCGTGAGTATCACGTAGTCATCCCTGAAGTAAGGCAATGTGAATTCCATAGGAGCCCAGACGAGTTTGTCGTAGTCGAATCTCACACGCTGGACACGCCTCCTGATAGTCCGAGATGGATGCAGATACTCGCTGGCAAAGCGCGCGGTGTACGAGAGCAAGAACTCCTTGATGAGGTTCGTTGTCAAGTCGCTAATCATGTCTCGACCAACTCCCCTGTCGAGTAGAGACAACTTCTCCAAATGCTCCGCTCTTGTAATCTGACCTGCTGCTGAGTTACCGAACAGCTTTCCGAGATTGCTGTGCAAGGCTCGGGCGAATAGCATGCCCAAGCCCCTGCCTCTATTCCCTGTCTTGCAGAATCCCAGCCAGTTCTGCTTTATCTCGGAGAATACATACAGCCGTCGAAGAGTGCTTGTTCTTGGACGTGCACGACCTGACATACCCGCGAGCAATCTCAGGTACATGATCATCTGATCGTGGAGATGGACGTACGTTTGGTTCTCGCTGTAGTAAAGCAAAAACGGATCGATGAATAGTGGCAGATCACGTGCCAAAGAGATATTGAAGGCGCCGTATTCAGCTAGGGACTTCTCCTCAATATCGAACACATCAGAGAACAATAGCCTCTTCACTGATTCACTCACGTTCTGCTTCTCCCGATCATATGTATCAGCCGACGATCGGCGGTACGGATATGGGCCGCCGCGTATTGAATTCCATTCGCGCAGGCCGGGCAAGTCATCAGAGCATAGACTAGCCCTGCACTCTCTAGTAGCACGACCATCAGCTATCGGTCCAAGAATCCCTCTAGTTCGCTAATAATGCCATTGACATCGGCGGCCGTCTGGTTGATCCTCTGGCGCCAAGCCTGAACCTCATCCGGGGTGTTGAGCACGAAGCCGTTGTCGAAACCGCGAAACTTGAACGCCCAGAAATCGACATCATCGGGATCATGTACGTCGGCATCCCCAAACAACAGCAGTTGCTTTTCCGGATGGATGCGCTTCACGCTCGCCGGGATCTCAAGAGACGAAAGCGCCAGGTACAGCTTCAGGTCTTCAACATCAGCCCGGTAGTCGCGCGATTCGGCGAACTGGTACTTGATGTAGAACTGATTGCCCTCCATCTGCCACACGCACTGGTAGCGTGCCGGCACGTAGAAGTGCTCCAGGTCAATGGGGTAGTCATCGATCCTTTGCGGTATCACCACGACATCCTTCCCCTCAATGGCCACTTCAAGGGCAGTGACCACATTGGTAACAACGTCAGGCGCCATCCCGACACGCTCGCAGGCTTCGCGCAACGGACGATAATCCCTCTCGCGCGATGCAGCTACCTTGGTTGCTGCTCGCTCAACATCGGCATAGAGCGGATACCCTCCTCTCTGCCTAGTCAGCTGATCAACCGTTCGCCTGCTAACTGGCACCTTCCCAGTACACAGACGGGCGAAGTTGACCCAGTACATGCGCCTTCGTTCCATATTCTCCCTCCCCTCTGCGGGCTACGTTTCCACCAGCATCACAGCTCCGATCACTCCTTTCATAGCTAGCCCTCAGTCCCGCCTCCGGCGGGATCAGCCGTCAGGCCGCAGGGGCCATCGCACCGCGCCAGCAATGCCAACAGCAAAGCGGCAGCCAGTGTGCGCGCAGCGTTCATCGTCTCACTCCAGCGTCCTTAAGACTGGATTATCGAAGTCCACATCAATCATCACGGGCTCCGGATGATCGTTGCCGAAGGTCGGCCGGACCGGCGTCTCAAGCTCTCCGTACACCTCGTACTCATTGCCCGTGGCGTAGGCCTCACTGAAGCCATACACGCCAATGATAATCTCCAGATCCGGCAGCTTGTTGATTGCATCGGTCTCGTAATCGTTGTTCAGGTCGTCGAAAATCAGTCCATCCCACGGCTGCTCTGGCAGAAAGCTGAAGGGCCAGGTCTGCGACTGGCGGAAGAGCCGCTCGTCCTCGTCGCCCACCACGCGAAAGCAGGTGCGGATCCATTTCAG
>CAZDDA010000482.1:0-2447 GCA_964504085.1 uncultured Thermotogae bacterium
ATCCAAGTATGGGATGTGGCGTTCGAAGATGCCCCGGTATCGTTCGGGGTGGTCGTAGTACTCCTGCAGGTCGAACGGCCGGCCGGAAGCGATTGGCTCAGCCATGTTCTCTTCCTTGAATACGACCTTGTAGACTGCGTGTTTTGACGGGATCTCTGCCTTCGTTAGAGCGGGAAGATTCTCGGCAGCAATCTCGCGTACCGGCAAGAGGTCGAGGATCTCCTGGGCGCCGCGGGAGACGTTGCCGTAACCGGCGAAGCCAACGACGAGCGGAACGATCGGCTCAGGGAGTCCATCCTCAGAGATTCTCTTCCCGACCTGGCGGATCGCATCTTTTGCTTCTGCAAGGTTGGCATAACTCAAGGCGCGATCGATAGCATCAAGCGGTGTGCGAATTCCCTCCCAGGAAAGACGTCGACCCAGCGCCCACAGCGTTTCTATCATACCGGCTAGGCCGGCGTAGTTCCCGAAGAAGATCAGGCGGCGACCGCTGTCGTCGGTTACCTTCTCGTAGTCGATCAGGGTGCACCCCAGTTCAAGCATTCGTCTCAGCATCGGCATGTTGTAGGACTGTCCCTTGATCGTGTGGGAGAAGAAGACGTAAGTCTTGCCTTTCTCAAACGCTTCGGTGGGGATTTCCTTAATGCCAACGATGACGGAGCAGCTTGATAGATTGTTTGACACTGTAATGCCGGCGTCGCGGTACTCCTCATCGCGAAACACCCGCTTTGGGGAAGATTGGATGACAATCTC
Organism: uncultured Thermotogae bacterium; assembly: GCA_964504085.1. GTDB lineage: Bacteria > Bipolaricaulota > Bipolaricaulia > UBA7950 > UBA9294 > CAZDDA01. The sequence continues at coordinate 754 of CAZDDA010000482.1, forward strand.
GATGGCGTGGTTCTGGGCGAGTTTACATGCGTCCTGCGGAATCAACGGGACGCGTCGCTCCCATTGGCGCATGTCCTCCCGACGGATTCCCACTGCGTTGGTCATTCCCGTTCTCTCTTTCTTTTGGTCATCCCGTCTTCAATAAATGGGTTCTGCATACTGTCCTTGCCCTCCACAGTCGCTGGCAATCAGCAGGGTGAGTATACCCAATGCGTTGAGAAGTTACCGCGTTTCAGTGGAAGCCTGGCGGGAGTCTGCTGACAGGGGACTCTCCGGGAAACCTGAAGCTTGTCTTCTAATGTCGGATGCGCTATAGTAAAGATATGAGCATTTTTTTCATTCAAAAATCTGACAGGAGCTTGAAACGTGTGTATTATTGTTGTTTGAATGGTTGGACGGCGGCACACAACCCGCAGAAGAGCTCATCAAACTGGGGAAGAACAGCTGGATTAATTGCTGTGGGGGTTTGCCTGAGTTTTGCTGTTCAATCCTTGGCGGTCTGTCCAGGTGATGTGGTGATAAACGAGATTGCCTGGATGGGAACGGTGGCAAGCTCTTCCGATGAATGGATTGAGTTCTATAACAACACCGATTCCCCTATAGATATTAGCAATTGGTCCATTTTTGGAGCGGATACGGGCACATGTCTTAATTTCTCTGCTGCTGATGGCTCTTCTAGTACAGTCATTCCCCCTCATGGATTTCTGATTTACGCAAATCATGAGGACGACGTGAGAGGTTCCGATGGAACAAACATAGTAGATATCTGGGATTCGACTATAAGCATGGCCAACGAATTCCCAGGGCAGATCGTCCTCTACGACGCTGCCGATTGTGCGGGGATTGTGATCGATACAGGCAACCATCTCACGAAGAACTGGTTTGCTGGCGATGCAGCGCAGAGGAAGACAATGGAACGGGCGAATCCTGCTGTTTCTGGAAACGAGTCGGCGAACTGGAGGACGAATAACTCTGCCATTGCCAGAAACGGTATCGATGCTGCTTCGAATCCAATAGGTGGAACACCCAAGGCTCGAAACTCTGCGACCAATTCGCCCACGGCGGATTTCACCTTCATTCCCGAACAGCCAACGTCATGGGATGCAGTTCAGTTCTCCGATCAATCGAGTGATACTGATGGAACCGTCATCGCGCGGCTGTGGTCCTTTGGCGATGGTGACACCTCAATTGAGACAAACCCGACACACTGGTACGAGCTTCCTGGAACGTACCGGACAACTCTCGATGTGAGTGACAGCGATGGGCTAACAGGTTCAATCTTCAAGGATGTACACGTGTCCCTCGGTCCAGGGGATGTTGATGGGAGCGGAGTACTGGATGTGCTTGACGTACGCATCGTGCTGCAAGCCGCTCTAGGGCTGATTACACTGTCGCAGGATCAGGCTGCTCAGGCCGATGTGGACGGAAACGGCGAGGTGACAAAGGCTGATGCTGTGCGCCTCTCCGCTCACATCATCGGAATAAGAGAGTGAACGCTGCAGGGGGGACTCATCTCTTCGCATTGGGCTAGAGCACCGCTTACAAAACAGTGGCGCCCACAGATTTTCATCTGTTGGGCACCACGTTCGATCTTACTTCGGCGTAAGCTCACATAGGCGGGATGCTCTAGCCCTTGCCTTCTTCCCGCTTGAGGTACTGTAGAATGGCGTCGACGACCAAGTAATTGATCGAAC
>CAZDDA010000483.1:0-2439 GCA_964504085.1 uncultured Thermotogae bacterium
GATTCGAACCCCCGTAGGCGTCCGCCAACGGATTTACAGTCCGCCCCGTTTGGCCGCTTCGGTACCCCTCCAAAACACATGCATAGCCAGCGGCCAGACTCGAACTGGCAACCTACTGATTACAAATCAGTTGCTCTACCAATTGAGCTACGCTGGCGTCTCACCCAACCAGCGGCCTATTGTACTGAAGGGTCATTTCGCTGTCAAGATGCGATACGAACGCGGATTCTCGTCGTTTCCGTGTCTTTCGAGGGCCGCGGGGGGGGGTATCCGGAGTCAATCCTCAGAGCTTCAGAAAATCCACGCCCGTAGATACAAACAATTACTCGGCAATCCGTTCCCCGCTTGCCCAAAGCGACTGGAAGTACGACTGGAAATGAGCAGCTACGGAAGGAAGATCGATCAAAGCAAGATCCACTTCGTTGTTTTTTTCCAGCGAGTAGTAGTTCCAGTTGGTAGAGCCAAGGACAATGCTTTCTTCATCGATAATCACCAGTTTGGCGTGGGTGGTCTGCGCAGGATCGTCAAAACGGACCTCGACACCGCGCAGGTGTAGATATAAGGCGGTCTCTAGGTTTGCACGAGCTGAATCCGGGTAGTAGGCGCAGTCATCCAACAACACCTTGACATCGAGCCCGCGGCCGACGGCACTGATCAGCTCTTGCAGGATCTCGTTGGAAACGCTCTTTTGATAGGCTGGGTAGTACGAAGCTCGGTACATCACAACATGGACCGACCTTTGCGCCTGCCGAAGAAGCTCACAGAGAATCACGGCGTAATTCCTTGTGTCCCCTGTCTCGGGAATCGGCACGACCAGTGGTTGTCTTGCGGCAATGGAAGCTGCATCAAGCCTGATCCCGCCGGTGAAGAGCTTCTCCGACCACAATCTGTCAAAGTAGGTCGAAAAAACTTCCCCCACCTGTTCATCCATCAGCTCAATGTTCGCCTGTTCTTGTTCAGTAAAGGCGTACTGGTTCCAATTCGATGAGCCCAGGATGACCACCCGGCGGTCAACGACAACGAGCTTGGCGTGGGTCGTCGTCGCTGGGTCGTCAAAGCGCGCCTCTATCCCGTGGCCCTGCAAGAACTCAATCGTCGGTCGGTTCTTCTCAGTGATCGAAGGGGCCCAGTCGCTCGAATCAAGAAGGACGCGCACCCTCACCCCGCGTAAGGCGGCAGAAAGCAGCTCCTCCCACAGCGGATTGTCAGCAAGTTGTGCGTCGGAAAGCAGAAGATCCACGGACTGCCGTGCTCGAGTGAACGCCTCCTTCACAACCCAGCAGTAGCGGCACTCTCCGGGCCGATCGATGACGGGACGGACGAGCGTATCGGCGAAGGTCGTTGTCCCCACAGAGAGCAGAATGAGGAAGAACACTACTCCCATAAGCTGTCGTTGCACCTGTCGATTCATCTACGCTACAATCGTAGGGCTAGGAGGGAGATATGGTCAAGGAACTTGATGCGGACAAACTCCGTCTTTCGTCCGCCCCCAAAGCGTTTGATTTCGAGACGACCTCAGAGTTGGAGCCTCTTGATCGCATCATCGGACAAGAGAGGGCGATCGAGGCACTCAAACTTGGCCTGGGAATCAAGGACGCCAAGAATCGATACAACATCTACGTTGCCGGCGGGCCCGGAACAGGGAAGATGTCGGCCGTAGAACATTTCTTGAGCCAGGTGAGCGCAGATGAGCCGAAGCCACCCGACCTATGCTACGTACACAATTTTGAGAATCCTCATGCCCCCAGGTATCTGGAGCTACCCGCGGGGATGGGCCAACAGCTGAAGGAGGATATGGATCATTGCATCAGTCGGCTCAAGCGTGACATCCCCAAGGTATTCGAGTCAGACGAGTTCAAGGCACGAAGCAAGAAGATTAGCGAAGGGTATACCGAGAAGCGTACCAAGCTATTCGAAGGGATGGAAACCAAGTCCCGCGAGCTCGGCTTTGCTCTCCAGCGTACCCCCATAGGGATCAATACACTTCCCTTGAGAGAGAAAGGCGAGCCGCTGAGCCAAGAGGAGTACGAAGCTCTCTCCGAGGAAGAAAAAGCGGCAATCCGCGAGAAGCAGGGAGAAGTGCAGACTCTCATACAGGAGAGCCTACAAGAGATAGCGCGCGTAGAGGAGGAACGGGAGGAGAAGGTCAACGAACTAGCCAAGGAAGCAGTCCTGTTCATGATCGAGCCGCATTTCAACCAATTGAAGTGCCGCTACGGTGAAATCGAGAAGGCCGCCACCTTCCTCGATGACGTCAAAGAGAACATCGTGGAAAACCTGGAGGAGTTTGGAGAACCGAAGAACTCAGGCTCCAAGAAGACCCTTTCTCCGTTTCCATTCCCTCAGCCCGATCCGTTCAAGCGCTATTACGTCAACGTCCTGGTCGACAACTCCAAAACGCAGGGGGCCCCAGTAATCGTCGAGCAGAATGCGACCTAC
>CAZDDA010000484.1:0-2437 GCA_964504085.1 uncultured Thermotogae bacterium
TTTTCGGGAGTTATCCAACACGAATTGCTTAGCGTCTTTCCAGTAATTAATCCGGATCAACTCGGTTCTTCATTTAGATGGTGGGATGTTAGCACCGCAGAACTTGCACTGCACTTGTTCGTGCCTCTTATCCTTTGGCACAACCTGATCCCTTTTGCATTTGGGGCACGTCCGCGTCAGATGCAGGACCGCCGCTATCACTTGGTGAATAAAGAGATTCATAGAACACCTCCCCAGCGTTGCTTTGAATCAAATAGACTGGAGGCTTCGGCGAGCTCGGCAGGTGGGGCAAGAACAACGAGTACATCGTCTGGATCGATCATCGTGTCTCCGCCCGGATTCGAGAGGATCTGCTCACCCCGGCGTATCGCCAACACGGTAACACCAAACGTCCTTCTTAGTTCGACCTGAGCCAGCGTCTTCCCAACCAGGAAGCTCCCCTTTTTTGCACGAACGGCACTGATCTCGATGTTGGGCAGATGAACCTTTAGGTCGGGAAAGTAAATCGCTTCCTTCGGGAAGCTACGGAACATCTCATAGCCGTCCTTCCGGACTTCGGCCACAAGTCTCTCTATCTCGTCTTTGGGTATGAGGTACTTCGACAAGACCCGTGTGAAGATCTCTACCGAGGTTTCGAACTCCTCAGGGATGACCTCATCGGCCCCGGAAACATACAGGGGGTCGACTTCTTGAACAAATCGGGTTCGGGCGATGATCAGTATCTTTGGGTTCAGCTTCCGGGCCGTCGCGGCGATCCGGCGAGTCGCTGCCGGATCGGAGATCACCAGAACCGCCATTCTCGCCCTTTTGATACCGGCGTGATTGAGGACAGCCTCCCGTGTCGCGTCGCCGTAAAATAGCGGCTCCCCCTTGGCCCGTTCGATCCGGACCGTTTCAGGGTTCATCTCAATGACAAGGTGAGGAATTCCGGCGACCCTCGCCGCCCGCGCCACGTTCCGGCCATTGACCCCATAACCGATGATGATGAGGTGATCCTCGGGGTGGAGCCTTTCGTCAGCCGGTTTTATCCCGACGGGGTAAAGGCCTGACTTTAGTCTCTCCGGCAAAGGCATCTTCAGGATGATATCCGCCAGAGCAGGGGAGAGGTTCATAAGAAACGGTGTCATCGCCATCGTCAGTACCGAAACAGCGAGAAAGATTTGATAGATGTTTCCAGGGAGCAGACCGTGCGCCGTGCCCACCCGAGAGAGAATAAAGGAGAATTCTCCGACTTGGCAGAGGGCTAATCCCACGAGCATCGTTGTCCGGAGCGGGTAGCCGAGAAGGGCCGTTGCACCGCCGGCTATAATCGCCTTCAAGACCATCACACCCAGCACAAGGAGCAGAATAAGACCCGGATGGTGGACGAAGAATCCCAGGTCTAGGAGCATTCCCACAGAGACGAAGAAAAAGCTGATAAACACATCTCTGAAAGGGAGGATATGGCCCAAGGCCTCGTGGGCATAGTCGGATTCGGATATGACAAGTCCGGCGAGGAATGCCCCCAAAGCGAGAGAGAGTCCTATGGCCTTTGTGAGCCAGGCGACTGCAAAGCAGATGACGATGATACTCAGCAAGAACAGTTCTTGGCTACGGGTCCGGGCGATCTGATAAAGCAGTTGGGGGACGATCCATCTTGCCCCAGCCATGACCAGCAGAATCACGCCGGCTCCTTTGCCCATGAGAAGGAAGATGCCATCGAGATTCCCCTCGCCACCAGCGAGAAGTGGGGTGAACAACATCATGGGGATCACGACGATATCCTGGTAGATGAGGATGGCCAGGGACGTGCGTCCGTGTGGCGTTCCCACCTCGGCCCTGTCCTGAAGGAGCCTCAGAACGATCGCGGTGCTGCTCAGAGACACGAGAAATCCCATGAAAATGGATTCCATGAGACCCTGTCCGAGATGTCTCACGATCACCAGAGTGGCTAGAGCTGTGAATAGGACCTGAAGGGACCCCCCCAAAAGAGCCGATCTTTTTATTCGCAAAAGGTTCTCAGCGGAAAATTCGATGCCGATGGTAAAGAGCAGCAGGACCACCCCGACCTCAGCCAGAATTTCCACTTCGTGGGGAGCCCCTATCAGGCCCAGTCCGTGAGGGCCGGCCAAGACACCTGTCAGGAGAAAACCTACGATCGTCGGCACGCGGAGGCGGCTGCACACAAAGAGGATAGCAGCAGAGAGTCCCAACACGATGAGAATGTAGTTCAGGAGCTGTGTTTCCATCTTTTCGGACCGCACCGGGACTATAGCATCGTTCCGAGTCGAATTCTACGTTTTCATGATCTCGTTTCCATAGCCTTTGGGAGTAGGGGATACGAATTTTCTCAGCAAGCTCCGTCGTGCAGGGAAGGCGTCTAAGGCACTAGGCTCTCTGGGCTTTGACGGCGAGCGGGTCATCGGCCCGGTGAGGGTCTATTTGAAGCCGTATTGGA
>CAZDDA010000485.1:0-2433 GCA_964504085.1 uncultured Thermotogae bacterium
GGCTCCACCGATTGTTCCCTCTTCCGGTACCGTTCACGGTTCTCCGGCAGCTTCAGCCTGTAGCGCATCCTCTCGGAAACAGTCGCATCCTTCGCTGGCGGGGACAAAGGTGGAAGAGAAGGTTCGCGCCACTCCCGATGTCGTACCCGCTCCGGCGGAATCAACACCGACATCCCGCGTTCACTCAACGTCGTTACGTTATCTGTACTGAAGTAGCCGGCATCGGCCAGGATCTCTCGCGGACGCTTCCCTGTTGCTTGTTCCACTTGCTCCACCATCTCCAACAGATGAGGACCATCGGCCGCCTGGTTGCTCAGCTGCGCCGCCACGATGATCTGAGAGTCCACGTCAACCGCTGCCTGCGCGTTGTACCCTTGGATGAATGCCTGGTCTGCGTTCTTCATGATCCGTGAGTCCGGATCGGTGAAGTTGCGTTGTGCCTTCGGCGATGGCTCGACGTCGTTTGCATCCTTCCGCGGACGGGTCGTACGACCTTCTTTGTTTGCCTTCTCCCGTCGCTTCTGCTGCTCCGCCGCGGCCTCCTGTCGCGCTTCGGCTTCCAGCTGCTCCATCGCTTCCCGGATCACCCGCAGACGGTCCTGTTCCGTCTTTAAGTGCTCCGGTAGCTCATCCCCGCGCCTTGCCCCGTACTTCTCCTCTTCCTCTCGGTCGGTCGTTTCCACCTCTTCAAAGTAGCGAGCGATCTCTTCACAAAGGCGTTTCTCCTCCTTCTTCATCCGGGCGTAGCTCATCGCCTTGTGCTTCGATGCATTCGCTTTCAGTTTCGTCCCATCAATCGCTACTTGTCCCAGCTTGACCATCTTCGCCCGTTGCGCCAGTCTCACCGTCTGAACAAACAGGCCTCTCAACACAGCAACATGACGACGACGGAACTCCGACAATGTCCAGTGATCCGGCTGTTGGTTGGCCGACAACATCCGAAACCCAATGTCTTCGTGCAGTGCACGTTCCAGCTTGCGTGACGAGCGGATCCCAACGCAGTAGCCGTACAGCCACACCTTGACCATCATCTCGGGATGGTAAGGCGGTTGGCCTTTTGTCCCTTCGTAGCCGGCAAACACCGCCGATAGATCGAGTTGCTCCACCACATCGTCGATGAAGTACGCCAGGTGATCCGCTGGAAGCCACTCTCGTGGCGATGGTGGTAACAGGTAGCTCTGTCGTATGTCGTACGCCTTGAATCGTTTCATCGTCCCCCCTCGCATAGACACACACCCCAAACAGATTCTTGACGTATTCTAACAGAGATTACCCACACAGACTGCTAGGGCTGCTTCCGTAAGGGCTAGCCCTCTCCAGCTGTTTAGACAGAGTCCAATTAGACCAGCTCCAGGAATACCCCTAACGCCAGAAGTACGGCAGTTTGACACGCCACCGCTGGGCAAGTACCATGATCTAGAGTCGCGGGACAGAATGTAACCGCGGCGGGGTGAGATTGAGTTTGACTGCCTCAAGAGGCTGAACCTGAAAAGCCCGCATAGGTTCAGCCTATGTTTATTGGAGGCAGAAGAATGGGAAAGAAAAGAAATGAGTGGAAACGCGACACTACATTCCGGTCGTTGGAATTGTGTCTGGCGAAGTTCATCCAGTCAACACTTGAGTGGCTATTCCCGCCTGCGGATGCGCCTATTGAGGCAGTGATGGGCGCCCAGGAGTGGCGGGAATCGAGGATTCCCAGAGTGACCGCGCTCCTGGCCGAAGGGCGGCAGATCCTCAAAGAGATCGGGAGACACTACCGCTGGCTTTCTGGGCAATCAACGCCGAGATTCGAACGTGCGATTGCGCCCGACCCGGATGCGTACAAACCCTTATCAAGCGAGGATGCGCGTGCGCTTGAAAATCTCTCCAGAAGGGCACAATTAGCGCTCCAGGTACAGGCCAAGGAACTGCCTTCCCCCGAGCGGGAATGCGACACTGCGTTTAAGTTGTTGGAGTTACGCCTAGCGGAGTGCATCCAGGTAACACTCGAGTGGCTATCTGCGGATGCGCCGGTTGAGGGGATGAGGGCCGCCCAGGAGCAGTGGAAATCGAGGATGCGCGAAGTGACCGCACTCCTGACAGAGGAGAGGCAACTCCTCACAGAGATAGGGCGGAACCGACGGCTTCTGTGCGAGGAATCGACAGCGATACTCGAATGGGCAAACGTGCCCGACGTGTACATCCCTACGACAATCGAGGAAGCGCGAGTGCTCGAACAGGTCTCCCGACGTGCGTCAACACACCACGCCGGAGGAAAAGGGCGGGGACGTGTAGCCGACCACAGACCGGGGGGAAACCTACCCGACCCTTGATAGCCGGTTTGCGCGCGTGCAGGATCGATCACGGAGGAGGAGAAGGCCCTGAAATCCTTTCGTAAAGCGACGGGGGTGATGAGATGACTGAGGACAGCGTAACGATTGACCTTTCTGGCTT
>CAZDDA010000486.1:0-2429 GCA_964504085.1 uncultured Thermotogae bacterium
CACAGCTTCGGCAGATCGACACGACCGCGCTGCCTATTTCCAGGACTGTCTGGAGTTGTTCGAGGAATACGGGTTCGATTACGCACAATGGTGTTACATGGAGTGGGGCGCCTGGAGCTTGGAACACGGGCCGAATTACATCCCTGGAACGCAGGCGATAGCCTATGACGGAGACACCAAAGCCCTAGCCATCTATCGACGTTTTCTCGAGTACAACGACTCACCCGCCCCCCGCGACTCCCTCCCTCGCATGCGCTGCCTATTCGACCGCCCGGGCAAGCCTGGTTCTTGGGAGTACACGGTGTTCGGCGGCGACCTGTTGTGGAAGTTGAGTCACGCGTTCGACGTGGACCTCACCTGCGAAGAGATTACGGATGTTGATCTCGACGGCGTGGCTTTGCTCGTGCTCAGCTCTGCGCGCGCGTCATATACGCCACATGAGATTGAGGCAATCGACGCATTCGTCCGCGACGGTGGCGGACTCTTACACTACGGCCCTGCAATCGGCAATGGGTTGGAAGCATGGCTGGCATCCGCGGGCATCACGCTTGCCGGTGGATTCGTGGTCTCCTACCCAAATGAGTGGGATCTGGGCAGCTACTTCTGCACAGCAGTTGAGCAGCATCCGATCACGCAAGATGTTCTCGCGTTTCAGACGAACTGGGCAGCCGGTCTAGAGCTGTCAGATGGTGCGTCGGCCCTCGTGTGGTCTCCGGAGGAGTCTTGGGTCGACTGGGATGATGATCAGCAACGAGACAATCGGGAGCCACACGGGCCGTTTGCCATTGCTGCAGCGCAGTCGCTTGATGCCGGCCGGATCGTTGTCTTCGGAGACGATGCATTCAATCTCACAACCAACTACGCAATCACCCTCGGCGCATCGATGTGGCTCATAGGTAGGTAGTGCATCGAGTCTCAACACTCGCCCGTGGGCTTGGCGCCAGAGTGACATATACGGCGCCTTGCGACGCAGAGACACTGACTCCACGCGGCCAAGGTGCTGCGCAATTCTCACAGCTCCCTCTCTCCAAACCGGAAGAACCCTCATCCTGGGGCTTGCATCACCTACGGGGTCCGTTTCGACGGCCGCGGAGAGAAGCTGGAAGCGCCGACTCTAGTCGTCAATCTTGCGTCGGACCCGCAAAATCAGCACCACTCCGATTTGGCCAAGCGCTGACAGAGTGGCCGTAACGATTACCACCTCCGCTTTGGGGAAGTGATCCTTCGGTGCTCAGGGTGCGAATCGAAATCTCTCCACGGCCCTGTCCTTCTGAAGACGTAGATGGCTACGCGTGCTGCATGGAACACAACAGCGACAGTCGCCAATCGGAGCGGCTGCGAACGTGCTGATGTTGAGTGCGGATTCCATGCACAGAAGCACAACAGCCCATGGCATGACAACTCCGGCTGATCCATCAGCGAACCTCACAATGGCTTGGAGTAGCAATGCTTACATCCCGATCGCGGCGAGCACGGCAGGTTCGTTGTCGATTCCACAGCAACTTCATGGAGTCTCCCGCGTCGCCAGCTCAGACTAATCAGATGCTCCCCTCCATCCATACCTGAGAGAAGCAGACTCGTATCCGTCCCTGCTCGCCAGGAGCCTTTGGCGGATGCTTCTCTTCCGCCTTGTCGGCCTTTGCGGGGCGACTGCCAATCGGTGCTACCGAGACTCGAGAAGCAAGCCATCCCGCAGCTCATGCATGGCGAACAGGCTCCCAATTTCGTCCCCAGGCTCCAGAGAGATCGCCGACTTGCTTTCCCCATGGGTGTTATCGGCTTATAGACCGGAGATCGGGTGATTCAGCAATCGCTTCTGGGGACGATAGTTTCGAGTTCGAGCCCCCTAGGGTTGTGTGATGCGTATTACACTTGCGATCTCTCCTGAACGGCGATCTGCGTGATCGGAATGTCCACGTTCACCTGCTTGACGACGCAGACACTCTCGGTCTTCGAGAACCTCGGCATTTGAGTGCTTCCTGGCCTCCTCCAAACGCTAGTCGTTGTCAGATTCGACATGGGATTCAGACTGGATTCGACGGTAAAGGTCAGCTCGAAAGCAGGATGCCTAGCCGTTGAAGAAGATCCATGTAACGTGGATCTGACCGATACATAGCAAGATAAGGGTCGCCGGCCATCTCAGGAAGCCTCGGATCTCGAGCCTCGTATCCTCGTTCGAGAAGCTCAAAACCCTTGTCTGCCTGACCGATTGCGAAGTAGTAGAGAGAGAGAACATACGGGGAAATCGGTTCCTGCGTAGCGACCGCAAGTGCACGCCCCAAGGCTGCATCCACAGCCCCCTTCTCTCCTGAAGCTTCGAGGATCTGGGCATACGCAAGCTCCACTTCGGGATCATCGGATCCCGCAAACTCTTTCGCCTTTTCAATGTCTGACCTTGCCAGCTCGACCCTGCCCTGCTCGAGGTAGAT
>CAZDDA010000487.1:0-2428 GCA_964504085.1 uncultured Thermotogae bacterium
GCTCCTTGACGGTCGCAGCTCCGGAGTCGGTCACGCGGCTCAGAAGGATGTAGGTTCCCATGTCTCTCACCTCCTCTCGAACCACCCAGTGTAGCAATGACTGCAACGCCAATGAATCGGCGAGATAAAGACCGCCGAGTCAGAGGATCTCGATTGGCTTCAACAAGGGGCATGTGCCTCCGTACTCGATATGGGGGCGCCGCACGTAGGTCAGTGACTGGAAGGATCTAGCCGTAGACCTCAGCGCTGTGAGCAGGAAGGTGGGTTCTGCGGTTTACCCCGTGGAGAGCGACAGCCCACGCGCGAGCCAGGCACGGCGGTCCTGCATGTCCTGGGATCACCTCTCTGCAGGTATGTCCCAGCCAGCCAGGATCTCAACAATCCTGCAGTCAACGGTTCCCGAACGTGGTTCCAGATTGAAGGCTACCAAGACGCGCCATTCCGTGGCCGTAGACAGTGACCCAACCTTGTAGAAGCCTATGTAGCGGCCATTCTCATCAGCTCGAACGCTTGTGCTGTCGGGCCGGAACCTGAGTCGAAGCGTGTGTCGCTCATCTTGGCTCTGCCGGCGACGCTCGTTGATTGCTACTACGGGGCAATCCTCAGGTTCGCAACTGCTGCACCATTGCAGGAGGGCAATCTCCTCATGGGAGCCCACCCAGAACACCCTGCGGCAGTCCACATCAGTCTCGATCGCAGCCTCGAATCCAGAAGGAAGGAACTCGCCCTCAACCACCACGACGACCTCGAACGCTGCGGTCGGCCCGAGTGGTGCTGAGAGCCTAAGTCCCACTCTCTGGTGCACAGAGGCAGGTTCCCCAGTTATCCGAATGCCCGACGGATCAGACAGGACTCGAAGGTGATCATCGGGTGGATCCCAGAACGACCATCGCTCTGGATCATCCGGAGGGCCAATCGGCGAATCCACTGCTCGCTCTCCCGCCACGGTCGGGAGCGAATCCGCGAGATAGCCGAAGTCTTCGCGGAACACCATGTCGTAGACCCGAGACAGCTCAGCGCCAAAGCTAGACAGGGCGGGAACGGCAATTGCAGTGCACACCAGGCACGAGACGAGCGCCTGTAGACGGATCCCCATTCGAAGCCTCCTCGACCTACGATACATGCACTCGCGCGGGAAGCGAAGCGGCAGACGCTCGGATGCCTGCACGTAGCCCCTTGGCTGCCCATGCCAGGATGTCTTCCGCCCGATGCAGTTCGGGGGAGACTGAGAGGTGAGGGTCGTCAAGCAATGCATCGTCGGATGTCGGCCAGCGACCGAAATGATCCAGGTTCAGCCCCCAGCGCTGTGAGAAGGGAGCCGGGTTTCTCGGCTCGTTGTGCATGGAGAGCGAAAGCCCTCGCGTGACCGAGAACGAGTGGCGAGGCAACTCCAAGCGACTTGGCACGAGTCGCCAGTGTCACCCCCGGAATTCCCAACGCCCCCGCTACGGCACTTGAGCGTGAGGTCGTGGTTGTGCGGCCTGCCGGCCGAGCGCAAGTGCTCCCAGGGCAAGCGCGAGCACGAGCAGGAGCATTCCAAGAGGGAAGAGCGCGAAGCTGGCGATGCAGCCACCGCCTGAAACCAACAGGAGGCGCAACCAATGAAGAACGCGGCCATGCTCTTTGGCCTTGTCAGCAGGAATCCGCAGTAGGCCTCCGATCAGGACCAGGCTCAGCCCGAACAGCGCACTCCCACAAATCAGGAGGCTCGCGGCAGCTGGCGGGGACCCACGAAGCTGGCTGACCACTTCTCCCGCGATGGCCAAGAACAGCCCCACTGCGGCTGTCGTGGTCGCAGCGAATGAGCTATCCCTGCCATGTAGCCTAGCTAGCATTACGAACGATACCGCGCAAAGGATGGCGCCCGGAATCGCGTAGATCCAGATGGTCGAGTTTGCGCCACTCGCACTGAGGAAATGCCCGCCAGCAAGAGGAGCAACGATGCGTTCCAGCCACATCGAGAAGAGGGGACGGAGTGGGAATGCCGGAAGCCAAGGAACAGCAGCCACAGCGATTGCGGATGCTCCGGACGCGATCGCCCCAACGCCGGCCAGGGCAGGTCTCCTCTTCATTGTCTTCTGCTCCTTGGTGACATTGTGATTATCTTAGCACATAGTGGAGCGGCGTCGCGGTCGAGAGGCACACGGTCAGAGGCAAGAGGCTGCGAGCTAAGGAGCTACGGATGTCGGCCGCTGACGGAGACGGTCTCGTTCTACCCTCAGCGCTGTGGGAAAGAAGCTTGGTTGTACGATTGCCGTGCCGGTGGAGAGCGGAAACCCTCGCGTGGCCGTGAACGAGCTGCGTAGCAACTCGAAGCGACTTGGCACAAGTCGCCAGTGTCATCCTGGAGCTCCAGATTCGGGCAGAAGAACAGCAAGAAAGATTGGTATGATCCCAAAGACCATCACGACAGGTGACAGGGGTTGTA
>CAZDDA010000488.1:0-2419 GCA_964504085.1 uncultured Thermotogae bacterium
CACATCGCATCGACGTTGGTCTCCCACAGCTCGATTCCCGGATAGTCCTTCGCGATCGCGCGTGCCTCGCGCACCATCAGACCAGAGGTTTCGCGAATGACGTTCGGCTTTTCCACCACGGTGACGGTTGGGTAGCCATACTCCTTGGCGTATTTGAACGCGTCCCGGAGGATGGTCTGGCATCCCTTGCGGGTGAAGATACGGGTGGAAATCGCCATGTCCTCGTTGGCGACGCCGCTGAACCGTTTCATCTTAGGATGGCTGTTCAGAGCGTCTCGAATCCCTTCGGGAACCGGGTGAAACTCCACTCCGGCATACAGCCCTTCTGTGTTCTCACGGAAGACGACCAGGTCGATGTCGTCACGCAGGTTGAGTGGATTTCCGGGATACGCCTTGCACGGACGCATGTTGGTGTGCAGATTGAACAGTTGCCGCAATCCCACGATCGGACTTGAGTACGTCAACCCCTTGCCCTGCAGCTCTGAAGCAAGTTCAGCCGTCGCCTCGTCTTTCGGTTTGGAGGTGATCGCCCCGAACAGGCAGGCATCCGTCGATTTCAGCAGGTCGATTGTCCTCTGTGGAAGGGGATTTCCTTCTGTTCTCCAGAACTCCCAGCCGATATCCCCGGGGATCGTCTCTGCATTGAAACCGACCCGTTCCAACACGAGTCTTGCTGCATCAAGGACTTCCGCGCCGACCCCGTCGCCGGGAAGCCAAGCAATCTTGTATTTCGTCATGTTTCCTCCTTGGCCTGGCATGCTGCACGTATTATATCGTCAATCAAACGAGAAGCTTGCGCTTCCGAGGACGCGGCTTCACGCGGTGAAAACCTTGGGTGGCTCACTAGATCCTGATACCATCGGTTGACAAATTGAGCGGGCACAAATCGACAGTTTCGTGCAAGAGGAGAGGTGTATGACGGGTATTGGACTCTCAATGGGCGATATCAGCCTGGCCAGGAAGAGCATCGCCTCTATCGCCCTTCGGACCCCGTTGATACACAGCCTCTCTCTGTCGAAACTGGCCGACACGACCGTTTACTTGAAGCCGGAAGGATTGCAGCCGACGGGCTCGTTCAAGATTCGCGGCGCCGCCAACAGAATGCTCCACCTCTCGAAGGAGGAGAAGGATCGCGGGGTCATCGCCGTTTCCACCGGCAATCACGGCCTGGCCGTGGCCTACGTGGCGAGGAACTTGGGTCTTCGCGCGGTGATCTGCCTGTCTCAGGGGGTTCCCGGGAACAAAGTACAGGCCCTGAGGCGGCTCGGCGCCGAGACCGTGGTTCACGGCAGAAGCTACGATGAGGCAATGGCACACGCGTGTAGCCTCCAGATGGAGCGCAAATTGACAATGATCCACCCGTTTGACGATCCGTTGGTCATCGCGGGGCAGGGAACGATCGGCCAGGAGTTGCTGGAGGATCTGCCTGCCATTGACACGGTGATCGTCCCGCTTTCGGGAGGAGGATTGATGTCCGGGATCGCTTTCGCGCTGAAATCGGAAAAGCCTGGCGTTCGAGTGATCGGTGCCTCGATGGACCGCGCGCCGGTCATGGTCCGTAGCTTACAGTCCGGGAGGGTAATCGAGATGGAAGAGGAGGAGACCCTCGCCGATGCGTTGGTCGGAGGGATCGGTCCGGTCAACCGCTATACGTTTCGCATGTGTCAGCAGTACGGTGACGAGGCACTGTTGGTTTCGGAAGAGGAGATTGCTGACGCCATGGCCTTTTGCTTCGAGGAGCTCGGGCTCGTTGCGGAAGGCGGTGGAGCCGTCGGTATCGCTGCCCTCCTGAGCGGCAAGATGGAGAGCCCGGGCCGGAACGTTGCCGTCGTGCTGAGCGGGAGCAACGTGGATCCATCGCTTCTTCTGGGGATCCTTCAGCACAATTGCACCAATCTTAAAGCGAAGAAGGAGTGACGGGCGTGAAGAGAGGTCGGGGCCTGATAGAACGACGATAGGGACCGAGTCAAACGAAAGGGGACGAAGACATGCCAACTTTTCAACCATTTGCCATGGAACGGATGATGTCCAAGTGGGAAAACGTGGTGGAGGTCAACCTATCCGAGAGCGGGGTGCATCCGACCACGATCAGCGAGTTGGTCGACGACCCTGAGGTGATCGAGGACCTGCTGGCGACCGAACTCGGTTATGCTCAGGGCAACGGAATCATTGAGCTGCGCGAGCAGATCGCGGCCCTCTATCCCGGTGCAGACCCGGACCACGTACTCGTCACCGTCGGATGTGCGGAAGCCAATTTCAACGCCATCCACACGCTTCTTACGCCCGGCGATGAGGCGGTCGTGATGTTGCCCAACTACATGCAGATCTGGGGCGTCGCCCACAATCTCGGCGTGCAGATCAAACCCTTCCATCTCAAAGAGGACTTGAGCTGGGCCCCGGATCTCGATGAGCTAAACGA
>CAZDDA010000489.1:0-2417 GCA_964504085.1 uncultured Thermotogae bacterium
TGTCAAACCCGCCCTTGCAGACGAAATGGTGTATCGACTCCTTGATGCGCGCTGGGCAAGAGACGTTCAGGCAGCGGTGGGCGACCTCCCCTTCCAGACGAACGACTTCGCTACGGCAAACCGGGCACTTCTTGGGCATCTTGAAAGGACGTTCCTTGCCGGTGCGGCGTTCGGTCAGTGGCCGCAGCACCTGGGGAATGACATCGCCTGCGCGCTGTACGACAACGGTGTCACCGATGCGGATGCCTTTTCGGCGCACCTCGTCTTCGTTGTGGAGGGTAGCGCTGGAAATCTCTACCCCCCGGACCCGGACCGGTTCGAGGAGTGCGACCGGGGTCAGCGTTCCGGTACGACCGACTTGGAGTTGAATATCGAGAATCCGCGTAATGCCCTGTTCGGCTGGGAATTTTGCCGCAACCGCCCAACGCGGGCTGCGAGAGATCTCGCCGAGGGTTCGCCGCAACACGAAATCGTTGACCTTGATTACGACTCCGTCGGCGTCATAGGCAAGGGCCTCCCTGTCCTCCTGAAGTCGTTCGTAGAAATCGATGGCCTCCTCAATCCCACGGCAGATCTGGTAAAGCGGATTGACACGGCTCCCCAATTCACGGAGGGTTCGCAGAAGTTGTTCCTGACTCTCAACCGCGATGCCTTCCGTGCGGCCGACATCGTAGCAAAAAATCTTCAAGGGGCGGGACGCAGTGACGCGCGGATCGAGCTGGCGAAGCGAGCCCGCGGCAAGGTTTCGTGGATTGGCAAACAAAGGAAGCCCTTCTTTCTCGCGCTCCCGGTTCAACCGAACGAGAGCCTCCTTCTCGATGTACACTTCCCCGCGAATCTCCACAAGGGGTAGGATGGCTCCCTTGCGTTCACGCAGTCGTAGGGGAATGCTGGGGATCGTCCGCAGGTTGGACGTAACATCCTCGCCATTGATGCCGTCTCCACGAGTCGAGCCTTGGGCAAACACCCCGTTACGATAGACCAATTCCACGGACAGCCCATCGAGTTTGGGTTCAGCGACGTAAACAACCGTCTGTAAATCAAGTACCTTTCTCACACGCCGGTCAAAGGCTCTTATTTCATCGATGTTGAACGCATTCCCCAAGCTGAGCATGGGGACAGCATGCGCAATTGTTGCAAAACCCTCTGTAGGGGCTGTTCCTACCCGTTGAGTGGGTGAATCCATCGTGATCAGGTCCGGATGCCCCGCCTCAAGTTCCTGCAGCTCGCGAAAGAGCGCATCGTATTCCGCATCGGTGATTTCGGGCTGATTACGGACGTAGTACAGCGTGTCGTGGTGCCGAATGAGCCCCCGAAGCTGCTCGATTCTTTGGTACACGCCCTCTTTCATCGTGATCTAAGGGTGGCGGGCTTTTAATGGGTTGTCAAGGGACCAAGGGCCGGGGAGTGACGCACGGTCGTGCTTTTGTAGTCCCCCGCGATAAGGTTTTGTACGGCTTGTCATGGATTCTTGGGAGGAACACATCTCTTCTTGGCGCCGATTCGTCGACGCTTCATCGACCCAGCAACAATGCCTTACCGTACGCGCGACGTGCCTTGACAGGCCGTTTCGAAGGCGCTATACTTCCAGATTACCTGGTCTTTGAAAAGTGGATAGCGTGGTAAGAGTGTTCTCTTTTTTTAAAAAGAGGGACACCCCTGTCACCGAGTAACAATACGGATCAAATCTAAAACTAAGAGAGTTTGATCCCAGCTCAGGATGAACGCTAGCGGTGCGCCTAACACATGCAAGTCGAGCGATCGAGCCGGACCAAACACCCTTCGGGGTGGGCGGACCGGTCACGGAGCGGCGGACTGGTGAGTAACACGTAGCTAACCTGCCCTCTTGATGGGGACAACCTTCTGAAAAGGAGGCTAATACCCGATGTTGTGCGGGGTCGATGGACCCCGTTCCAAAGGCGGTTCTGCCGTCGCAAGAGGAGGGGGCTGCGCCCTATTAGCTTGTTGGTGAGGTAACGGCTCACCAAGGCGATGATGGGTAGCTGGTCTGAGAGGACGACCAGCCACATTGGGACTGAGATACGGCCCAGACTCCTACGGGAGGCAGCAGTGGGGAATCTTTCGCAATGGGCGAAAGCCTGACGGAGCGACACCGCGTGGGGGATGAAGGTCTTCGGGTTGTAAACCCCTTTTCTGGGGGAAGAATAAAGGCGGGAGGAAATGCTCGCCCAATGACGGTACCTCAGGAATAAGCATCGGCTAACTTCGTGCCAGCAGCCGCGGTAAGACGAAGGATGCGAGCGTTATCCGGAATTACTGGGCGTAAAGGGCGTCTAGGCGGTTGGGCAAGTCACCTGTGAAAGCCCTCGGCTCAACCGAGGAATGTCGGGTGAAACTGCCTGGCTTGGGTTCAGGAGAGGAGGGTGGAACTCACAGAGTAGCGGTGGAATGCGTAG
>CAZDDA010000490.1:0-2405 GCA_964504085.1 uncultured Thermotogae bacterium
GCTTCTCCTACCAAGGCGGAATTGGCTGAAGCTGTCAGGACGTGGAAAGAAGCGCGCGAGGCAGAACGGCGGGAGGAACTCATGCACAAGTTGATGAGGCAACATGGGAGACGACAGTTGCAGAAAATGCTCACCGATCGCGAGAGGGAACTTCGCAGTCAGATTGCACTGCAGCGGTCGGGTTGTCCTACACCCCGAGCAGACCTCCAGCCAATAGAACTGGAAGGGGAACATCGAAAGGGACTTCGAGGCATCGCAACACTCGAACACAAGCTGCAAACGGTTGAGAAGAGTCTTGCTGCACTACAGAGCATCATCCAAGAGGAAGAGAAGAAGAAGGCGGAACAACTGGAGAGAGAACAACGGGAGCGCACGAGGAAACGGCGAGAACGAGCCGAGCGAAGACTCTCTGAGTTCAAACAGAAGTACGGAACAGTACCGTATGCTGTCGAAATGCGAATACTCGGAAAGCACATCGACCGTGATCGTTGTGGAGGCTGTGGGCGTAACATCGAAGGTGATGCGGCCCTCAGTGCGAGCAGGTGCCCAACGTGCGGATACACAATCTGCTCTGCATGTAGTGGCGGTGGAATCTCGATCTACCCGGGATTCAGGGGTGTCGGTCCAAACTCGATGAACTGTCCGGTCTGTAGAGCCAACAAAGACATTGAGTGACGCTTGTCCTTTCGGCCAGGGTTTTGACCGGCGGTGGCAATGAACCGGGATACAGCAGACCGCCAATGCGGTGCGCATCAAGCGACAGTAGTAGAGGCCTGAAGCGGACCAGCGAGTTTGATGCCCGCACAGGACCCGAACATACAGGGATCTTTGACCGCGCCATCTCGCTTGGTGGACTGTCGCCTCCATCAAGATGGTGAGTCTTGGAGGCCTCCCTATGTGTGATCAAGCTCCTTCCAACATTCCTCTGCCCACCGGCTGGTCCGATTCCGTCCGGTCCGCGCTGATCTAAGTCATTTCCCTGGCTCACTACCATTACCCCTTTCTATGACAGTCTTTGCACGACACAGGAAACTGCGCTGCAATGGCGCTGCATTGCGGCTATCAAGTTCTTGTAAGCCTTGGGGATTTCAAGGTTTACCTTGTGTGTCTCATCACGTTGCCAACGTGAATGTCGTGGGTTCGAATCTCATCGCCCGCTTCAAGCAAGAGGCCGTCGCCGAAAGACGACGGCTTCTTCCTTGAATCGTGCGGTGAGGCTCGAACACACGTAGACCTTTGCGCAGCAAAGGGATACCCCGTGGGTTCGACGCCGCAGGCGCCCGCGCAGCGGAATCTCATCGCCCGCTTACGACGCCATGTGCCGCCAATAGGTGACAATCCGGACATACGTTGTCAACCAGGGAATGCCGTCCGGCACCGAGTTGGTCACCGGTGGTCACCGAGAGGGTCACCGGCCTGGTGCATACTGTTGTCCCGCCAATGCTGTCATGCGCTGCAATGGCGCTGCATCCGGCCGCTCGTGCTGCAACCGTGTTGTGGCTCCGGCCGATGGTTGAACCAAACCCCATATCGCTGAAACTCTTCGTAAACGAGGCCAGATCGGGTATCATGTTGTCCCTAACGGGCTGAGGGACGGTCTCTCGGCCTCAACGAACCCGTGAGACGGGCCAAACGGGTGCACCAGGTGATAAACAGGGCTGATGTGGAGTGTGAGGCGAGTGCCGCAGGCTCCCCCTCTCCCCAAACCCCTCACCCCCGGGCCACCGACGCACGGTCACGCGGAATCAAGTTTCCTATCAGTCGCTCACGGGCCTTCGACCCACCCGGAGAGCATGAAAATACAAGGGCTTACGGTGTTGCAAACTGCATCGAGCCCTTCTACTCTCGAAGCAGTATCAGTTAGAGCGGTAGGAAGCGCCGTCGCGTCAAGGAACTCATCATGAATGGCCAAACACGACAGCCCCTGAGACTCGATGCCATGACACTTCGCGGCATCGGCTCGTACCTCCATGGGGCCAGGCTTGAGTTTCGGCCGCTGACGATTCTCTGCGGAAAGAACGGTTCCGGGAAGTCCACGTGGCTGAAGACGCTGAACATGCTCGAGCGGAGCCACCGAGAAGGGCTGCTCCCTTTTACGTTCGCCGTTGACGACGGCAGCATGCGGTACGGCCTGACCAGTGCATATTGGGCCTATCTGGCTACGGTAGACTCTGCATCGCTTCAGGACGACAAGGCCATGCAGCAATATGGCCCCCCCGGTACAATCGGCATGGAATTCCAGGTGACCAGAGACTTCTCCCTTCCCGCCGAGGAGATCGAGGACTATCCCTTTGCGGGAAGCTCCACAGCGCAGGAGTTCCTGCTCCATGGGCATTGTCGAAGGGGATCGAAGGTCTCGATGAGGATGGCCCACCTGGTCGATAACGCAGAAGAGACATTACTGG
>CAZDDA010000491.1:0-2403 GCA_964504085.1 uncultured Thermotogae bacterium
CATGTGGGCCATGGTTTCTCCCGATGGTCTCCATTGGCGGCTGCTCCAGGAAGACCCCGACCGGTATATCTATGACGCCGTGAAGAAGGGCGTTGATCTTCCCCTGCCCGCAGAAATCGCGCGGGGTGTAGGTGACGTGTCGAAGCGTAACGACTGGAACAAAGCCGCGCCAGACGAGTACGCCCTGCCCACCGAAATCTGGCGAGAAGTCGTCGCGCGCCGTCAGCGCTATGAAGAGATCTGCGCCAGGATGCAAAAGGGCGGGGTCACGTCGATCAACGACTTCATCACGCTCAACCTCAACATCCGCCAGTTTGCGCAGGACGTGATCGAAACGTGCGAGGGGGTCGATCTGCTGCGGGCGCTCTGGAAGGCGATCAGGAACATAACCGTGCTCGATCCCGCCTGCGGCTCGGGCGCGTTTCTCTTTGCCGCGCTGAACATCTTGGAGCCGCTCTACGAGGCATGTCTCGACCGCATGCAAGGCTTCGTCGAGGAACTTGCACGCTCTGGACAGAAGCACCACCTCCGCAAGTTCAAAGACTTCCGCGACACACTGGCCGAGATCGTCCAACACCCCAACTACAAGTACTTCATCTTCAAGAGTATCATCCTGAATAACCTCTTCGGCGTGGACATCATGGACGAGGCGGTGGAAATCTGCAAACTCCGCCTCTTCCTCAAGCTCGTGGCCCAAGTGGAAGCCGCCGACCGGATTGAGCCACTGCCCGACATCGATTTCAACATCAGGGCGGGGAACTCCCTCGTCGGGTTTGCCTCACTTGACGAGGTGCGGAAGACGCAGCTCGGCACCCTCGGTTTTGCCAAGGATGAGCTTGCCCGTATAGAGGAGGAGGCAGAGGTTGTTGATCGGGCGTTCCGGCGATTCCGCGAGATGCAGACCCAACAGAATATGAGGTCCGCCGACTTCGTGGAGGCAAAGGAGGACCTGCGTACGCGCCTTCGAAGACTGGATGCCGAACTCGACCGTTTCCTGTCTGGCGAGTACGGCGTCGACACCAAGAAACACGGTGCCTTTGACAGATGGCGGAAGAGCCACCAGCCTTTCCACTGGTTTGCAGAGTTCTATGGCATCCTGCATGCGGGTGGATTCGATGTGATCATCGGAAATCCCCCATGGGCCGAATACTCCTCAGTCAAGAAGACCTACACGGTGCGCCAGTATAAGACAGAACGAAGCGGCAACCTCCATGCGCTCTTTGCTGAGCGAAGCTTCAGGCTTCGATCCCAAGATGGGAATTTCGGCTTCATTGTCCAACTGCCTCTCACCAACTCATCTCGCATGGACACAGCCCGTTCTACACTTCGCAGCAACAGCGGAACGCTCTACGTACTGCCTTTCGATGACCGCCCCGGCAAGCTCTTCGACGGGTTGCAGCACTGCCGAAGTGTCATTCTGGTATCGCTGCGGATGGCCATAGCAAGTGAGACGAGAGTCCTTGTGAATCGTTATCAGCGGTGGGCAACCGAAGTGCGCCGTACGCTTTTCCATGGATTCGCTTTCACCGAATTGCGCGGCCCCCTGCTCTTCGATGGTCATTTTCCCAAGCTTGGCTCTTCGCGGCAGGAAGCTGCGTTTGGCAAACTCGCCCTGCAGTCGGACAGCCCCGTGCGCGACTTCCTGTCCACTCGCCCGACCAAAACATTCGTCTTTTACCAGGAGGCAACAGGATACTGGGTGAAGGCGGTGGTCGGTCTCCCCTACTACGCGAAGAACGGCAAGGTGGGCGAGCCTGCCCATGGCCGGTTCTTATACTTCACAAACGAGGATGTTTGCTATGCAGCGATGGGGCTGCTTAACAGCAGCTTGTTCTACGCCTACTTCATCGCCTATGGTGACTGCTTCCATCTGAGCCACATTCTTGCAACCAGTTTCCCTGTCCCTTCACAGTTGCTTCTATGCTCCAATCTCGTTGGTCTCGGGCGGAAACTTGCCCACGATCTCCGAAGCAATGCCGAACGAATGAGCATTAATACCAAAAGCGGGGACAAGATCAGTTACGACGAGTTCATAGCGTGGAGGTCAAAGCCCATCATCGACAAAATCGACGCTGTCCTCGCCGAGCACTACGGCTTCACTGACGAGGAGCTTGATTTCATCATCAATTACGACATCAAGTATCGGATGGGCAAGGAGCTTGGGGATGCGGACGAATAGGACTTCAGTTTTCCTGGGGCGAAGTCGACGGACATGGCAAGTGGTCCTCCGATGATCCGGACACAATTGCCCTGGCGTAAGGAGACGCTGATGCCTGTTCACAGCGAGTCGTTCGAAGAAGGCGAGCAATTCCTGACTAAGCGGCGCTGCAACGAGAACAGAAACGGAGGAAACGAATCATGGACAGTTTCTCCTGAGAATGGAAAGTGATGTAGTTTGCGATA
>CAZDDA010000492.1:0-2403 GCA_964504085.1 uncultured Thermotogae bacterium
AGCGGCCAAACCAGTGACCTCAGCACCTGCAAGGAGGACTGCAATAACTGCCAGTGCAATCGAAAGCTTCTTCATTCTGTCTAACCTCCCTTCTGAGAGGATGCCTACCCTCCAATATACTGCTCGTGGGCCTCTTGCTGTCAAGAAGCTCGTGATGTCTTAGTATGAGAAGCAGCCACGGTGACCAATTCAGAGGTTGACAGCCTGTGCGCTGGAATGCCTGCTGCCTAAGTCCTGCCCTTCTGGATATGGCAACAATCGCGATCTTCTGTTGCATCCGTAGGAAAATTCGGATCCACTAGGCTTTGGGGTGCGGTTGACGCGCTAACAAGGACGCTCTGAGATCGCTTTGCAGCCTTGGCACGCACGCAACTGCACTTGCTCCGCGACGCCCAAGAAAGTCCCCATCTGCCAAGGATCTTATCCCAATGGTCAAATTCCTTAGAGGGAATCAGGCAGGGACTTACTGCTTCTGGCATGATAGACGAGGAAATGGGTCTTGTGTCCCCGATTTTACCCTACCCTAAAAGTGGTAGACGAATCGTATGTGAAGTACTATTCTGATACATGGCGAATATGGGGAGTGGTAGCTGTGCCCGATTACGAGGAGATGGGTCCTCCTAGCTATATCGCTCGTGTTCGCGCACTCGTCAACCAGGGGCGGCGACTCCTTCTGGAACTCCCGAATGGGCAAATCGTCACTGTGGACAGGAGCGAGCCATTTGACATCTCAGTGGGGACTGTCCTTCTCGTCCGGGAAGAGGAGAACCACCTTGAGCAAGCACCTGCCGAACTGTGGCCCAACTCACCCTGGGTTGGAGTCGTCAGGCTAAAGCTAGAAGATGTAACGGTAATCTCAGCTAGTGGTTTGTGGAGAACGGTTGCCACAAATCCAGATCTCGATTACCGGGAAGGCTATACCGTAGAGGCAGATGCGACGTCTGGTATCCTAAGAGTGCTTGCGAAGTATCCGATCAGGGATAGGGATCTCCCCGAGCTTGACGAATCGGTAGTCGACAAGTTTGAGCAGGATGTGGCAGCCGACGGCATCACGTTTGACGACTTCGGAGGCTTGCCGCAGGTTGTTGCGCGCGCGAAAGAGCTCATAGAAGTCCCACTAAGGTTCGGCGCAAACCTTGCTAGGATCGGTGCGAGGCCAACAAAGGGCGTGCTATTCACAGGGCCTCCGGGGACAGGCAAGACGATGCTCGCCAGGATCATTGCCGGCCAGACTAACTGTAAGTTCTATGAGATCAGTGGCCCGGAGATCTTCAGCAAGTGGTACGGCCAATCAGAGGAGATTCTTCGCCTACTCTTCCACCGCGCAGGACAGCAGGAGAGAGCGATCGTTTTCTTCGACGAAATCGATAGCGTTGCAGGCCAGAGAGCCGATGAGTCCCATGAAGCGTCGCGACGAGTAGTCGCGCAGCTCCTGACGCTCATGGATGGATTCGACTCCGATGAGCACGTGGTCGTCATTGCCGCAACCAATCGCCCTCAGGACATCGATGCTGCGCTCCGCCGCCCTGGCCGATTTGACTGGGAGATCCACTTCCCGCTGCCGGATCTTCTTGATCGCGAAGCAATCTTACGCACTTCAGCCCGGGCACTTAGTACAACGGGTGAATTCCCTTTCAGGAGCATTGCCCAGCAGACAAAAGGCTGGTCTGGGGCTGAGCTGTCGGCAATCTGGAGGGAGGCGGCCTTGCTGGCTGCCCCAGACGGGCCGGGCGGAAGGTCCACGATAATCGCTGAGGATTTCGTGGGCGGCTATGAGCGCGTCAATACACAAAGAAGCCAAGTCGCTCGCGACAGTCTGAGAGGTGGTCCAGCATAGTGTTCTTCGTCCGCCTCAGACAACGCCTTAGCGCTTGGAGAAGGACAAGAGCCCTCAGGAAGCCTCTCCCGGCGCTTCGCGAGTTCATCTACCTCGATGAGGTAAGTGTCTACAGCTTGACCGCGTCGCGTCTTGGACCGATCGCGACGCAGTTCACGGAGACAGAAAGGGCAACGCTTCAGGGCGAGGCTGGCACCTCCGTTGGGGCCGGTGTTCCTGGTGTCGCAAAGGCAGAGGTGAGTGGTCGCGCAATTACAGTCCGCACTCAGGAGACCCAAGTGCTCAAGAAGTCACTCGTGCAGACAACATTCAAGAGACTCTACGATCTTGAGGCGAACGCTCTGACGCTTAGAGCTCCGGATGATGACCTCAATCCGCCTTCTCCTGAGACGCTCGAATCCATCATCGCCAACACGGAGTCACTGGCCAAAGACAGATGGATTATTGATCCCCGAGACCTGTGTCGCGGGCAACTGCTTGATATCGATGTCACGCTGGATGCTGACGCAGTGTTCAGAGTGAGTGCGATAGTCTCAGCTGTTTTAGATATTCTGGAGGGCAATCCC
>CAZDDA010000493.1:0-2403 GCA_964504085.1 uncultured Thermotogae bacterium
ACTGGAATCCAACAATGCGGACGGGGTCAGGCCGTTATTTTCGAGGCATCACACGCTAGACTTCTCCCATCATGGCCAGACCATTGCGCATCGAGTACGAAGGTGCTCTCTACCACGTCACGAGTCGCGGGAATGCCCGCGGGAAGATCTTCCTGACAGACAGCGATCGGGTTGAGTTCCTCGACGTTCTGGCAGAGGCCGTCTCCAGATTCGGATGGATCTGCCATGCCTACTGCCTGATGTCGAATCACTATCATCTGCTCGTTGAAACCCCTCTTCCGAATCTCTCCAAGGGCATGCAGCTTCTCAATGGCGTCTATACACAGCGGTTCAACCGCGCATCGAAGCGATCGGGCCATGTCTTCCAGGGGCGCTTCAAGGCCATCCTTGTCGAGAAGGAGTCCCATCTTCTCGAGTTGGCTCGCTATGTCGTCCTGAACCCTGTCCGGGCGAAGATGGTTCGGGCAGCGAAGGACTGGCCTTGGAGCAGCTATCGAGCAACGGCCGGGCTGTCAGAGACACCCGAGTTTCTCACGATTGACTGGATTCTCTCTCAGTTCGCCCCCAAGCGTGCTTTGGCGACGCGTGGCTACCGTAGGTTCGTCAGTCAGGGGCGCGGAGTCGACATCTGGGATGAACTACGTGCAGGGAGCCTTCTCGGTAGTGACAAGTTTGTCGAGGAGATGCGGCCGAGGCTCGCCGAGGCTCCGTTCGATCCCAACATCCTGCGCCGAGAGCGAAGCGCGGCGCGGCCGACGCTTCAGGACCTGTTCTCCGATGTCGCTGACAAGGAGACACGCAACCAGCGCATCCACGATGCAGTTCGCGTGCATCACTACACGCTCCAGGAAGTCGGGGACTTCCTAGGACTCCACTTCTCAACCATCAGCGTGATCGCGAGGCGGATGTCGGAGAAGTCTCTGGATTCGAAAATAAAGGCCTGACCCGGAATTCCTACTTCTCGAGGACGGTCTTCAGCCACTGATGGAAACAGCGGGTGCTTTCCTCATTCGGAAGGCCGTGCCCGCCATCTTCAAGACAGACGACTACCTCCTTGTGTCCCTGTCCTCGCAACTCGGCGATGAGTTTCTCGGCGGCGGCGAACGGAACGTTGAAGTCTCCTCTTCCGTGAAAGACGAAGATCGGAGCGTCGGAGAAGACGGAGCGGCATTCGCTCGATGTGTAGTCGGGCGCCTCAGGCTCCCACGGCGCCGATGGGGATCCCGAGAATGACGCGAACGCTCGGTAGGTACTCGGCGCTGTCGCGTAGGTGTGATAAACGCCGTAGCCGCCCATCGAGAAGCCTGCCAGCACGATGCGGTCTCTGTCGACCGGAAGAATCCGGCATGTCTCCTCTAGTGCCTCGCGTATGTCGTCTTGAGCCTTGTCCTTCACGTAGGAATTGCAGGTTCCGCGCCCGAAGGGCGCCATCACGATGGCCTCGATATCCTTGTACAGGGGGAGGAATCCTCCAACCTCCGTGTCGTCTCTGTCGCTTCCGTGAAGGTGGACGAGCAAGGGATACGCCCGTTCGGGATCGAAGTTGGCCGGTAGGATGACCGTGAACGGCTGCAGGGTGCCGTCCAACGCAGACTGATACGCGAGTCGAACCGTCTCTCCACCCGCGAACATGCTCTGTCCCGCCTCTGCCGTCCGGAGAAGCCGAGCATAGTCCTCCATCGCCGAGCGCGCTCGGCCGCAGGTCTCGTACGACCGGGTGGCCTGCAGGATCCTCGAGACTTCTTCGGCATGAAAGCGGAGAGTCTTGGCGAGGAGACGGTCGAGCGTTCCATGACGCTCAAGGCGTCGTGCATCGGCCTCCGGATCAAAGGGTGCCACGACGGTCAACCCGAACTCCCCTTCCGACGGACTTCCCACGCACTGCCATTGGACCCGGTACCCCCCGGAGGAGAGCCCGTCGAACACCACGGAATGCTTCTCCACAGTCAGGCCGGCTTCACAGGCAATGCTGAGCTTGCGCCCCTGGAGATACTCCGCTTCCCCCGAGTACAAGCGGAGAATGAGCTCCTCCGCGCGCGGGTCGGCAGAAAGAGCGACCGTCTGTAGTTCAAGGCCGTCTTCTTGAGCGATGTTCCTTCGCCCCCGCACGAACAGCTGCAGCTCGCCGCCCGGCCGTGGAGGCTCGAATTCGCACATCCTGTACTGGACATGGTCAGGCGAGCTCTGACTCGGATCCTTGAAGGCAATCGCATACACCTCTGTCTTGCCATCCTCGAGTGCGTGCGCAAAGAGGACGTCGATTCCGATCTCCCGAGATAGCCAGGGATGGCGAAGCGAGACTTCCTCCCATGGAATGAGCGCTTCAAAGCTCACCACTCCGTCTTCGACGCGGACTGCGTGGTGCACGCGTTTCGAAAGGGGTGTGAGCGGCCAGCGCCCGTT